>USAD01000095.1 GCA_900552415.1 uncultured Parabacteroides sp. | reverse complement strand
CGACCGTAATACCCAATCGGCGGAACGAGTCGGGAATGATCCCCAACTGCCGGTAGCCCGTCTCCTTGATCGTGATCTCCGAGCCGGTCATCGCCGCCATACCGATAAAGCTGCCCACCTCGATCATATCCGGCAGGATCGTATGCTCGGCCCCGGCCAACGCCTCCACCCCGTCGATCGTCAACAGGTTGGAACCGACACCCGAGATCCGTGCGCCCATCCGGTTCAAGAGGGCGGAAAGCTGCTGCAAATAGGGCTCGCAAGCGGCGTTGTAGATCGTTGTCCGGCCCTTGGCCAGGACAGCGGCCATCAGGATATTGGCCGTTCCGGTGACCGACGCCTCGTCGAGCAACATATAGGTACCCTCCAAGCGTTTCGCCCGGACCTCATAGACATGCCGGTCGGCGTCGTAATTGAAGCAAGCCCCCAATTTCTGGATGCCCACGAAATGGGTGTCCAAACGCCGGCGTCCGATCTTGTCGCCACCCGGCTTCGGGATCAACGCTTGCCCAAAACGGGCAACCAACGGCCCGACGATCATGACCGAGCCTCGTAACGAGCCACTTCTCTTCACGAAATCATCGGTACGCATATACGAGAGGTCCACCTCATCCGCCTGAAAAGCATACGAGCCGGGCGACAGGCGCTCGACCTTCACCCCCATATCGCTCAACAGCTGGATCAGGTTATTGACATCCAGGATATCCGGTATGTTATGGATAACGACCCTCTCAGGCGTAAGCAACGTGGCGCAAATCACCTCGAGCGCCTCGTTCTTGGCGCCTTGCGGAACGATCTCGCCACTCAATCGATGCCCTCCATCTATGACGAACGAGCTCATCTGCCTTTATTGCGTGAATAATTGTTCTTGCGGTTACCGCCGTTGTTGTTACGGCCCAGGATCTCACGGCTCTCCGCCAATTTGTGCTCCTCCTCATTCAGGACGATAGCGCCACCCGAAAGCTCATCGAGGTCCTTGAAAATCTTGCGGTCGTCGACCGTCTCCTTGTTCCAGGTCAGGAACGATTTCTTCATCTGTGTCGCCAGCAGACGAACCAGCTGATCCTTCTCAGGCCCATCCTCCAACTCAGTGGCCTTGCGGATCATCAGTTCCAAAGTCTTACCATAATGGCGATAGCGGATACGGTTCGTGTTATAGGGGATACGAGGCGGCTTCTGGTTCAGGTTCTCGCGTTTAACGATCTCGTAAGGGTAATCGATATCCAGCTTGAAATCAGACATGATCGCCAGATGGTCCCAAAGGATATGCTTGAAATCGTTCACGTCGCGCAGGTGGGGAAACATATTTCCCATGATATTTATAATCGTGTTCGCGCAACGTTTCCGCTCCTCACGGTCCTCAATCGTCACGCAATAATCCACCATATTTTGGATGTTGCGACCATATTCGGGCAACACCAATCTCTCTTCTTCCGTATTATACTTCATTCCAATTCTTATTGTTTCCCGCGAATTTAAGGAACTTATGGAAGTTACGCAAATAACTCCCGTTCATTAGCGTCGCTTCCATAAGTCATTTTCCCGGGTGCGGGAGGACAAGGATTATTCACTCAACGAGTTAATCACCTCCTGATTGATCGCCCGGATCTCAGCCTCATTGATTTTAATCACTTTCCGGTCGTAAGTCATCAGGCCATTTACCTCACCCTCGACATCGGTGGTCTGCGTATAGACGGCAGCCGAGAATCCTCTTTGTACCAATTGTTTCAATTGTTTAGCATATTTTATATACTCGGCGGTCACCTCCTCGCCATTCTTGAACTGGATATAACCCCAATTCCGCTTGTTCCACCAGAGGTGATCCTCTACCGGCAAGCCAATGCCACCATACTCGCCCAGCACGTTCACACGGGCCGGATCAAAGAGATACATCTCGGGCGCCGGATAGTTGTGCAGGTCGAGCATATCGCCACACGCACGATGGTTACCGCCACTGGCCGGGTTCACCAGACGAGAGGGATCGTAAGTCTTGGTCCACTCGACAACCTTTTCCGTATCAAATTGTCCCCAAGCCTCGTTGAACGGTACCCAAACCACGACTGACGGGTTCGATACGCAGAGATCCATGATCTCTTTCCACTCCTGGTAATAGTTCCGGACCGACTCCGCCGTACGGGCCTTGTCCGTTCCCTCATTGTAGGTACGGGCCGCCCACTGGTTACCCATATCGCCGCTTGGCATATCCTGCCAAACCAACATTCCCTCCTTGTCGCAATGATAATACCAACGAGCGGGCTCCACCTTCACGTGCTTACGGATCATGTTGAATCCCCACGCTTTCGTCTTCACGATATCGAAACGCAACGCCTCGTCGGTCGGCGCCGTATAAAGACCATCAGGCCACCAGCCCTGATCGAGCGGACCATACTGGAAAAGCGCTTTATTGTTCAGGCACATACGGACGATGCCATTCGCGTCGCGCTGGGTTGAGATCTTGCGGAAAGCGGCATACGACATCGCCTCGTCGACCCGCTTGCCATCCTCGAGCAAGGTCACCCGCATGTCATACAAATGAGGATTCGAAGGCTCCCAAAGAACAGGATTCTCCAGGCCTAACCGCAAGGTTGAGCCCGGTACGCCTTTCGACGTAGCGACGGTCTTGCCCTGGTCGAGCAGCTCGACAGTCACGACCGTCCCCGGCTCTACGCATGACGTGGAGACCGTCACGTTCATCACCTCATTATCGATATCTGGAATCGACTTGACCGCCGTGATGTGAGTAGCGGCAACCGGCTCCAACCAGACCGTCTGCCAGATACCTGTCACAGGCGTGTACCAGATTCCTTCCGGATTGGCCACCTGCTTTCCGCGAGGCTGGAAGCCCTTATCGCTCGGGTCCCATACACGAACCGTCAATTCCTGCTTGCCCGAGCGGTTCAAATAGGGTGTCACGTCGAACGTAAACGGCGTATAACCGCCCTGGTGCGAACCAATCAGGACATCGTTGACAAACACCTCCGCACGCCAATCGACTGCCCCAAAATGCAGCAACACCGTTCTCCCTTTCCAACCGGACGGCACCGTGAACGAGCGCTTGTACCACAACTCCTTCTCGGCGCCCACCTCTTTCTGTACGCCCGACAAGGACGACTCGACGGCGAAGGGCACCAGGATCTTGCCGTCGTAAGCCACAGGCTCCGCCTCGCCTTTCGCACGGATCGCGTAATCCCACTCGCCATTCAGGTTCATCCACTCGCCCCGCGTCAGCCCCGGCCGCGGATACTCGGGCAATACGTTCGCCGGGTCGAGGCTCTCCGCCCACTGAGTCTTGATCTTGTCGCCCTTCGGGCTCCAGCCCTCCTGGCCATAAGCGAGCAAAGCGCAAGCGGCCAACAGGCTCAACACAATTTTTCTCATGATACTTCTCTTTAAAAATTAACAATTTGTTTTTAGACCTACAAATATACGCGACAATCCGCTTTTCTTCGCCCGACTCCCGAGAAAAAAGGGCCAAAAACAATCGCCAATTCCTCCAGCTGGAGAACAAGTTATTGATGCTTATGAACGATAGCCATAAACTCATCGCCTGTTATCGTCTCCTTCTCCAACAAGTAAGAGGCAGCGTCATGCATGATCTCCAAATTCCCGGAAATAATCTCCTTGGCCTTCTGGTGCGCCTCACGGATTACGGATAATACCTCACGATCGACCTCGGCCGCTGTCTCTGACGAGCACGCCAACGAGGTGTCGCCTCCCAGATAGGCATTGTTTACCGTCTCCAACATCATCATGTCGTACTTGTCGCTCATGCCGTATCGGGTCACCATCGCGCGCGCCAAGCGAGTGGCCTGCTCGATATCGTTGGAAGCGCCCGTACTGACCGTTCCGATGATCACCTCCTCGGCGGCACGACCGCCTGTCAAGGTCACGATCCGGTTAAACAGATCCTCCCGACTCAACAAGACCTGCTCACCGCTGTCGACCTGTATCGTGTATCCCAAAGCCCCGGATGTCCGCGGAACGATCGTAATCTTATGGACCGGAGCGGAATGGCTTTGTGCCGCCGCTACCAGGGCATGACCAATCTCATGGTAGGAGACATTCCTCTTTTGCCCGGCGGAAAGGACCTTTCCCTTCTTTTGGGCACCGGCGATCACCGTTTCCACGCTCTCCTCCAAATCAGAGGTTACGACCTCGTGCCTGCCCTGACGAACCGCCAGCAAGGCCGCCTCATTGACAATATTGGCCAATTCCGCTCCCGACGAGCCTGCCGTCGCCCGTGCCACAAGATCCAAATCAATAGCACGATGCCGTACCTTTTTCAGATGGACCTCCAGGATCGCTTTTCTTCCCTCCAGATCGGGCAATTCCATCTGGATACGACGGTCGAAACGTCCCGGGCGCAACAAGGCCTTATCCAGGCTTTCCGGGCGGTTGGTCGCCGCCAGGATCACCACGCCCTTACGGCCATCGAAACCATCCATCTCGGTCAGGAGCTGGTTCAACGTCTGCTCACGCTCGTCGTTTGCGCCCATGCCACTCTCACGGCGCTTGCCAATAGCGTCGATCTCGTCGATGAAAATGATGCAAGGCGCCTTCTCATTGGCCTGCCGGAACAGATCACGTACCTTGGCGGCGCCCATACCCACAAACATCTGGACAAACTCAGATCCTGAGATGGCAAAGAAAGGAACCTTCGCCTCTCCAGCGACAGCACGGGCGATCAACGTCTTTCCTGTTCCCGGAGGTCCAACCAGCAACGCTCCCTTAGGCAATGAGGCGCCAATCTCGGTATATCTCGTCGGGTTATGCAGGAAATCCACAATCTCACGCAGTGCCTCCTTGGCCTCCTCCTGGCCGGCGACATCCTGGAAGGTTGTCGTCACCTCAGCGTCCGCATAAATTTTGGCGCCACTGTTCCCAAACGACATGAAATTGCCCCCGCTTCCCATTCGGGATTGGATCAACCGATTCGTATGCCGCCAGATCAGATAAAAAATAAGGCCCGGCAAGACCCACAACAAAAAGAAATTCAACAAAGGCGAGTTCTCTTGAGGAACGATCCTGTTGAAGGCGATCTTGCCACCCTCGTTCGGGCTCTTGGCCTCCAACAAACGATCCACCAGCTGCGGATCCTCGATCAGGCCGGTTTGATAATTGACCTGCTTTCCCTCTTCATCCGCCGTAAAATAAATCTGGTCATTCTTGATCACGACGTTCCTGACCTGTCCCTCCTCCACTTTCGACAAGAAAGAGCCGTAATCGATCGGCACGATCGTCCGGTCCGTCAGTCCAGGAACGATCAAGCCATTCAAGAATAAGATAACTAAAATCGCGACCAAGGCACCCATATAGGGGTTACCCCGTCGCGTCGGTTGGTTCTGTACCTCCTGTTTCATAATATTTCCCTCTTTAATATATCGGTCACAAAGATCACGATAGTCTTGTTGGAAGGTGTTATCCATTCCGTCTCAAAACTGTCCCATATGGACACGACCTGAAGATTTTCCCTATCGTTTAAGGAAAAAATTTCTCCTAAGCATGGCTAAAATTTCCTCCGAAAGAGATCTCAATCCCCTTCGAAGGAAACTCCAATCCTTTCCGGACAAAACTCCAGTCCTTTTCGGACAAAACTGACACCTTTCCCGAACAGGAATCCAGGACGCATCGCAGTAAAAATTCCATCACACTGCAGTGTATTTGGATTTTCACCGCAGTGAAACAAAAAATGGGCTATTACGCATATCAAGCGGCACAAAACAAAACGAGGCCCACAAGCAAACGCCTATGGACCTCGCAAGCATTATGATCAACGAGAATTTACCAACTGATCTTTATGAACTTGTTCTCCCAAGGGGCGAAATCAAGTGAGGCGTCGCTGATGGACGCGCCAACCACATCACGCTCCTCGATCGATTGGATGGCGATCTTATCGAAGGTCGCCTCGAACCGGGCCGGCTTGCCGTCGATCTCACGCAGTTGCAACATCACGGCACGCTCACCCTCGACTGGCCGCATATTCACCAGAAGCAAGTTTTGCGGAACAATCTTCAGGAGTGACGCGGCAGGGAATCCGGCAGTCGACCGCTCGTCGGCCTGAAGGACACGGGTCAGGAAAGGAATCCGGTTCTCCCAGGCAAAACGGGTAGCGTAGCCGATCGAGTTGTCGGTCGACGAGGTGATGAAATAGCTCCACTGCAACTCACCCATCTGGTCGGCGTTGAAATTGGTCACCCAATAGTTGTTCATCGGCCACGAGTACATATTCGTGCTCTGTGGCACGGCTCCCGCCTCATAACGGCCCGTATTGATGGCTCCGAACTGCATCAACGGAATCTCCGGGCTGCCCATAACTACTTGCGAGCGCTCGCTCCGGGCAGTGGCGAAATTCTGCACCGTGTACCAGTCGTTAGACGAGCCCGGGATCTGGTCCACACCCGCCTCTATGTTACCTCCCGGCACGTCCAGATGGATCTTGCCCGCCTCCACCTCATAAGGGAAAGCGATATAGATGGCCTCAGGATCGGTCACCGCCTTCTTGCGCAGACGATAGACCACCTCGATCTTCTTCTCTACGTTATAGACACGATACTCTACCATCAGGTTGTTCGGCTCACGACCGGCGACCGTCTCGCCCCGGAAACGATAAGTATCCCAGATCGGCCCCTTCTCGTAACGCTCGAAGCGGATCCGTTCCGGACGGCGACGCAAGAATTGTGGCGCCGTATATTTCTCCATCGGATGACGGCTGTCTATGATCTCGTAAATGAACTCACCCATCTCCCACTCAGCGTCGGCTGAGAGGAGTGGCTTACCCAACGCCTTGTCATACAGCTGATGGATCGTTCCCCGGGACGGATCGAAATCGATCGTGTACCATTCGTTCTCCACACGCTTGTCGGCCAACTTATCGGCAGCAACGACAGCGGGACGGGGCTCGTCGAGCACCTCTACCCGATATCTCGCATAACCCAAGGCCGGCACGTCTTTCACATAAAGGCACCAATAGGTTCCGTCCGAGCGGCTCTCACCCGCCTGAGCCGGGATCTCATGACCCGCCTCGTCGACAATCCGGAAAGCCTTCTCCTTCGGCAGGATCTGATGATCGATATAGACCTTGGCGATACCGCTATAACTCCAGTTTAAGGTGTTGAAGACCGCGATCGAGGGAACATTAGCCTTCGGAACAAAAGATTGCAAGAGGCCCATCGTGTTCTCGCCCAACAAACCGGCATAACGATAGGCTTCCCAGGCGTACGACTGCTTCAGCGAACGTTGCTCCCAAGTCTCCAACCCATAAGGATCGCGCACGCTCTCACTGTAGCCGAAAGTATGCTCGTCGTAAAACAGGAGTGCGTTGTTGATCCCATCGATGCGCTCATTCATTCCCTCCGGCAATTCCGCGCCCAACATCTTGGCGAACGAGAGTCCGGCCTGGTTGGCGATGATGTTCGAGTGCGTGATTCTCGACACGGCAGCCTCGCGGGCACCCGAAGCGAATCCGTCGGTCCACCAGTCGGGCCAAGCGCCACGAATGGTCTGGATACGATCGGCGTAATCACTCTCGACCGTCTTGATGAATTCCGTGGCAACCGCCGTACGCAGCTTCGGCCACTCATACTTCTCGTTCCAACGTCTTACCATCTCACAACTTTTGGTTGATGGTGGCGCGTTATCGGTAAAATAGCCCGAATGCTGCGCGGCGCAAATGTCATAAGGATAATCTTTCGCCTCCAATTGGCCAAGATACTCGAGAACACGGGTCTCGAACTGCCCGAAGTCGTCGGTATGCACACCGAAGAAATTACCCTGATTATAATGCTCCGCACGATAAGCCAGCACCTTCTTACCCGAGGGCGACTGCCACCAGAAGACGGTCGGCTTGTCAAAACAGATCAAGGCACGATGGCCATGTGTTCCCATATTAAGATATTTCACGCCAGCGTCGGCAAAATACTCGCTGAAACACCAACCGATACCGTTCACGTCATCTTGCATCGCCAGCTCAGCCCGCATACCAGCCTCACGGAACTGCTTAAGCGGAGCCAACGAAGCGGCCAGAGTCTGCTCGTCGGGCAGCTCATCGAAGTTAAGATACATCGTGGCCAGCTCGATACGACCCTCCTTGACCCGTTGTTTCAGTCGGGCGATCTGTTCTGCACCGGGCCACCCCCAAACCCCCCGCCTTGCCCCCGTGGTTCCCGCGGGCGCTCCGTTCCGCCGGCCGGCACTTCAGGTATTCACTGACAGCCCACGAGATCTCGCAGGTCCAACGGAACTTTGCCGCGTCCGGATAATCATCGGTCGCGTCACAATAATCGAGCGCATAATCGATATAACGAAGATGCTCCGCCAAAATCTCCATCTGCGAGCGAGTGTAACCGATATCCGTATGGGTGTGTTGTACCAGATTCATTCGCCAATGGCGGACAGGCTCGATCGTAACGGTCTCCGTCGCCAGTTCCTCCTTACCTCGTGTGACCATCAGCGGCAGGCTCTGGGCAGAACTTACCTCGGGCACCTCGAAGAAGAAACGATTCTCGCCCGCCTCCAGCTTCACCCGTTGACTTTGGTTGCCCAGACGAAGTGTTGCCGAAGCCGCTTTACCCTCATGGTCGACCGTCACCCAGACTCGCTGCATAAGGCCTTTATCCGACTTATAGACCGCCGGCCAGACTTTCGTCCGCACCATCGGCTCATCGGAAAGAGCCTGAGCGCCCCATGCCGTTCCCAACAGCATCGCACCCACAAGCATTAAGTTTCTTAGTCTCATGATATAATTGTTTTTAGTTAATAATGATTTCTTATAATGGTTATCCTAAACCTAATTCCTCAGCCGCTTGGCACACCAAAGAAGATAGGCCATACCAACCAGCAGAAGCGACAAGCCGGCAACCTGCCCGAAAGCGTCCGCCACCAATCCCATCAAGGGCATCACCAGCGCGCCGCCCGAGACACCCATGATCATCAGGGCGGAGATCTCGTTATCCAGTTCCGGCCGATGACGCAAGGCATAGGCGAAGATAATCGAGAAGACATTGGCGCAAGCGAGGCCAACCACCACGATCATCGCGAGCATCACCCACAATTGGCCAGCCAGTAACAGGAGAACCAAGCCAGCGATCGCCACCCACATCCCGACAAAAAGGAAACGACGCCCCGAAAGGCGGGCCAGCAGGAACGCCCCCAGGAAAGTTCCGATCGTTCGGGCGGAAAAGTAAAGGCTCGTACCCAATCCCGCCTCGTCGAGC
>USAD01000094.1 GCA_900552415.1 uncultured Parabacteroides sp. | reverse complement strand
TGTCCGTATCGACGCCCGCAGCGTTCACTTCGACGAAATGACGGAACAACCGGGCGAGAACGATTTCCATAAGTTCTCCTATCTGGATACGGTCGGCCGCAAGCTGCGGCAATTGAGCTGCTGGACCACCTATACCAATGAGGCGTGCCACGCCATCCTGCGGGAAGGATTGCCGGATTCACCGCTCTATAACGGACAAATCAAGAGTATCGGTCCCCGATATTGTCCCAGCATCGAGACCAAGATCGTCACCTTCGCCGATAAACCCCAGCATCAATTATTCCTGGAGCCGGAAGGCGAGACAACCCAGGAATATTACCTGAACGGCTTCTCCTCTTCCCTGCCCCTCGACATCCAGCTGCGGGCACTCCAGGCGATCCCCGCTTTTCGCGACGTGCGGATCTATCGGCCAGGCTACGCGATCGAATACGATTTCTTCGACCCGACACAGCTCAACCATACGCTGGAGACAAAAGCGATCAAGAATCTATTCTTCGCCGGACAGATCAACGGAACGACCGGTTATGAGGAGGCGGCCGGACAAGGCCTCGTCGCCGGCATCAACGCGCACATCAATTGCCATGGTGGCGAACCGTTCGTTTTGGGGCGCGACGAGGCCTATATTGGCGTCTTGATCGACGACCTCGTGACGAAAGGCGTAGATGAACCCTATCGCATGTTTACCTCCAGAGCCGAGTATCGCATCCTGCTCCGGCAAGACGACGCAGACATGCGCCTGACCGAAAAAGCCTATCAATTGGGATTGGCCAAGGCGGATCGTCACCAACTGCTCGTAGAGAAACGGGAAAGTCGTGACGCCATCATCCGTTTTGCTGAGAATTATTCCATCAAGCCGCAATACATCAACGAAGGCCTGGAACGCCTCGGCACCGCGCCGCTCTCACACGGTTGCAAGCTCATCGACCTGGTACCTCGCCCACAGCTTACGCTCGAGAACCTGTCGGAGCTGGTACCGGCCCTCAAGCAGGAGTTGGACAAGGTTCCCCAATCACGTAAGGAGGAGATCATCGAGGCAGCCGAGATCCTGATTAAATACAGCGGCTACATCAAGCGCGAGCGAATCATCGCCGACAAGATCAACCGGCTCGAGAATATCCGGATCAAGGGCAAGTTCGATTACAACTCGATCCAATCTCTCTCAACGGAGGCCCGACAGAAGCTGACCCGGATCGACCCCGAAACGATCGCCCAGGCCAGCCGAATCCCCGGCATCTCGCCCAGCGACATCAACATTCTCCTGGTTTTGCTCGGCCGATAGCCGTTTGTTCCACGTGAAACAGTTTCTAAAGGAGATATTCAAATGAAAGAAGATAAATCACTGGTTATACGAGGCAATTTAGTAGATATCCTCAAGAGAAGAACCTATGGAGCCGAGATCCACATAGGAAATGGGCGCATCCAACAGGTTATTGAGACCGGGCAAGAGGAGAAAGGCTACCTCCTGCCGGGCTTCATCGACGCGCATGTCCACATCGAGAGCAGCATGACGACCCCAGCCGCGTTCATCCGGGCGGCGGTGCGGCATGGGAATATAGGCGCCGTAGCCGATCCGCACGAGATCGCGAACGTCCTGGGCACGGAAGGAATCGATTACATGATCGACAACGCCAAGGAGCTTCCTTTCTATACCTGGTTCGGCGCCCCATCGTGCGTCCCGGCCACGACAATGGAAACTTCAGGCGCGACAATCGACGCCGAGGAGACCGCTCGTCTCCTGGATCGGGAAGAGATCCATTTCCTCGCGGAAATGATGAACTATCCCGGTGTCCTGAACAACGACCCGGAAGTCGCCCGCAAAATCGAGGCCGCCCAAAAACGGGGCAAACGCGTCGACGGTCATTATCCCCAAGCCGCAGGAGAAAGGCTAAAAGCCTACATCGCCGCGGGCATCTCGACCGACCATGAGACCATCACCTTGGAAGAAGGACGGGAGAAATGCGCCCTGGGTATGCGTGTCCTGATCCGTGAAGGCAGCGCCGCCCGGAATTTCGAGGTGCTCCATCCTTTGCTGAAAGAATACCCCGAGCAGGTCATGTTCTGTACGGACGACGCGCATCCCTGCCTCCTGGACGAGGGCTACATCAACGAAAGTGTCAAGAGAGCGCTCGCCCTAGGTTACGACCTGTACGACGTCTTGCGGGCGGCCTCCTACAACCCCGCCCAACATTATGGGATCCCGGTCGGATTCCTTCGGGAGAACGATCCCGCCGACCTTATCCTGGTAAACGATTTAAGCGAGCTGAGAATCCTGGCGACCTACATACAGGGAACGTGTGTCTATGACGGGGAGAAATGTCTCCTTCCATTCCCCACGCCCCGTCCCATCAATAGATTCGGGGCAAAGCCCATCACCCCCGAGAAACTAACCGTTAAAGTTAAAGGGAAACGGCAAATGCGTGTCATCGTCTGCGAGGGAGGCGGATTGATCACCCAAGAACAGATCTGCCCCATACATACGCCCGATGGGATCGTGGAAAGCGATCCTTCTCGCGACATTCTCAAGCTGGTTATCGTCAACCGTTACCGGAAGACTCCACCGGCCGTCGCCTTCTTAAAAGGAACAGGCATCAAGCTGGGCGCCGTCGCGCAAAGCATCACCCACGACAGCCACAACATCATCGCCGTCGGGGCAACCGACTTTGAGCTGACACAAGCGATCAACGCGGTCATCCGGTCCAAAGGCGGCATCGCCGTCAGCCTCCTCGACGAGGTCTCGCTACTCCCCTTGCCCATCGCCGGACTGATGAGCGACCGGACACTGGAAGAGACCAGCCGTCTTTATCGAGAGATCGAACAAAAGATCAAACGCCTGGGCACGTCGCTCGAATCGTTGCAAATGACGTTATCATTCATGGGACTGCTCGTGATCCCCGCGCTCAAGCTGAGCGACCAGGGGCTGTTTGACAGTAACCAATTCCAATTTACGCCTCTCTTCGTATGACCAGTGAGAAAGATGAAAAAATAAAGGCCATTCTCGCCGCGATCCCGGAGAAGCCGGGATCGTACCAATATTACGACGAGAAGGGAACGATCATCTACGTCGGCAAGGCGAAGAACCTGAAGCGACGGGTCTCCTCCTATTTCAACAAGGAGCACGACAACAATAAGACCCGGGTTCTCGTCAAGCAGATCCGCGACATCAAATACATCGTCGTGGACACCGAAGAGGACGCGCTCTTGCTCGAGAACAACCTGATCAAGCAATACCGTCCGCGTTACAACGTCTTGCTGAAAGACGACAAGACCTATCCCTCGATCGTCGTCAAGAACGAGTATTTCCCGCGTGTCTTCCAAACCCGGAATATTGTCCGCGACGGTTCCCAATATTATGGTCCCTACCCTTCCGTCTTTACGGCAAAGGTGATGCTTCAAATGCTCAAGGAGCTTTATCCGATCCGGACCTGTAAATATCCGCTGACGCCCGAGAGCATCGCGCAAGGCCGCTACAAGGTCTGCCTCGAATATCACATCAAGCGTTGCAAAGGACCATGCGAGGGTTTGCAAAGCCTGGAGGAATACCAGAAGAATATTACGGAGGTAAAAGAGATCCTGAAGGGAAACATCTCGCAGATCAGCAAGCACCTTTACGAGGAGATGCAACAGCTGGCCGCCGAGTGGCGCTTCGAGGAGGCGCAAGCGGTGAAAGAGAAATATGAAGTGATCGAGAATTACCGCTCGAAATCGACCGTCGTGACACCCATGCTTCACAACATCGATGTCTTCTCGATCATTGAGGATGGCTATTCCGCCTACATTAATTTCATGCACATCGGCAACGGAGCGATCGTGCAGGCCTACACCTTCGAGTACAAGAAACGGCTGGACGAATCGAAAGAGGAGCTGCTCAGCCTGGGCATCGTCGAGATGCGCAAGCGTTTCCAGAGCACGGCCCGCGAGATCATCGTTCCTTTCGAGCTAGACATAGACCTGGGCAACGTCAGCTTCACCATCCCGCAACGGGGCGACAAGCGGAAATTGCTCGAATTGTCGGAAATGAACGTGAAGCAATATAAGGTGGACAAACTCAAGCAGGCGGAGAAGCTCAATCCGGAGCAACGAAATACCCGAATCCTGAAAGAGATCCAGGAGGCGTTGCACCTGCCCAAATTGCCCGCCCAGATCGAATGTTTCGATAATTCCAATATTCAGGGTAGCGACGCCGTCGCGGCTTGCGTCGTTTTCAAGATGGGCAAGCCCTCGAAACAGGATTATCGTAAGTTCAACATCAAGACGGTGGTCGGCCCCGACGATTACGCCTCGATGCGCGAGGTGGTCTATCGCCGTTACAAACGGGCGATCGAGGAGAACGCTCCCCTACCCGACCTGATCATTACCGACGGTGGAAAGGGCCAAATGGAGGTTGTCCGCGAAGTGGTCGAGGATGAACTGGGACTTTCCATTCCCATCGCCGGATTGGCAAAAGACAATCGCCACCGTACGTCCGAATTGCTGTTTGGCTTCCCGCCCGAGACGATCGGCATGCGACTGGACAGTCCGCTATTTCACCTGCTCACCCGCATCCAGGATGAGGTACACCGTTTCGCCATCCAGTTCCACAAGGATAAGCGAAGCAAGAGCCAGGTCAAATCGGAGCTGGACAACATCAAGGGCATTGGCGAGAAAACAAAGACGCTTCTCCTGCGCCATTTCAAGAGCGTGAAACGGATCAAGGAGGCCAGCCTCGACGATCTCAAGGCCGTCGTAGGCGAAGCCAAGGCCAAGGCATTACGCGATGGATTCGATAAAAAAAAGCGGTGTGAACAAAATGTGAACAAAAAGTGAATTAAAAGTGAACAAATTTAGAATGACAATATGAGAACATTAATTCAACGTGTACGACACGCGTCCGTCACGATCGACGGCACGGTCAAATCGAAGATCGGAACCGGCCTGCTGGTATTAGTAGGCATCGAGGACCGCGACACCCAGGAGGACATCGACTGGCTGACGAAAAAGATCGTTAACCTTCGTATTTTCGACGATGAGAACGGCGTTATGAACCGTTCCGTATTGGAGATCGGCGGCGAGATTCTCGTCGTAAGCCAATTCACCCTTCACGCCTCGACGAAGAAGGGCAATCGTCCCTCCTACATCCACGCCTCGAAACCCGATTTCGCCATCCCGATGTACGAGAAGTTCTGCGCCGAGATGGAGATCCAACTGGGAAAAACGATCGGCACCGGCACATTCGGCGCCGACATGAAGGTTGAACTGTTGAACGATGGCCCCGTGACCATCTGGATCGACTCGCAAAACAAGGAATAGGATGGAAAAGCAAGAGATCACCATCCGGGAGGCGCAAGCCTTGGTGGACCATTGGATCAAGACCTATGGCGTCCGCTATTTCAATGAGCTTACCAATACGGCCATCCTCATGGAAGAGGTTGGCGAGGTGGCCCGCATTATGGCCCGCACTTATGGCGAGCAATCCTTCAAGGAGAGCGACAAGAACCGCGACCTGGCCGACGAGATGGCCGACGTGCTTTGGGTTCTCATCTGCCTGGCCAACCAGACCGGCGTCGACCTGACCGCCGCCCTCCAGAAGAACATCGAGAAAAAGACCAGCCGCGACAAGGAGCGGCATATCCACAACGAGAAGTTAAACGAATCAAAAGCATAAGGAATATGGAAGAACTGATTCATGAGTTTGAGGCCGTGCGGACCGACCGGTTCCACGAGGCCTTCGGGAAATTTGAGTTGCCGCTCACCAACGAGAAGACAACCCATGCCGCCCAGGCAATCCTCGACAAGCATTATGAGGCGAACTTCAACGCCGAGACATTGAAGAAAATCCACGGTTTCATCGACCTCACCTCACTCACGACGCTCGACACGAAAGAGAGCGTCTGGAAGATGGTCGACCGGGTGAACGACTTTGAGGGCACACGGCCCGATGTCGCCAATGTCGCCGCGATCTGCGTCTATCCCAATTTCGTCGAGACGGTCCGCCAGGCGCTGACAGCCGAAGGAGTTCGTATCGCCTCGGTAGCCGGTGGTTTTCCGGCGGCGCAAACCTTCACGGAAGTCAAGATCGCCGAAGTCGCCATGGCCATCATGCAAGGCGCCGACGAGATCGATATCGTGATGAACCTGGGTAATTTCATGGAGGGCGCCTACGAGGAAATCGCCGATGAGATCGCCGAGATCAAGGACGCCTGCCGCGAGGCGAAACTGAAGGTGATCCTCGAGACAGGCGCGCTCGCCACGACCGACCTGATCCAACGGGCAGCCATTCTTGCCCTCTATTCCGGCGCCGATTTCATCAAGACATCGACCGGCAAAGGTTATCCTGGCGCCTCCATAGAGGCCGTCTACACGCTTTGCAAGGTTCTCAAGCAATACGAGTCCATCACGGGCAACAAAGTAGGCTTAAAAGTCTCCGGAGGCGTTCGTACGGCCGAGGATGCCGTCCGCTATTATACGCTCGTGAAAGAGATCCTGGGCGAGGAATGGCTCAACAAGGAGCTGTTCCGCATCGGGGCCAGCAGCCTCGTCGGGGATATCGAGAAACGGCTAGGAGAATAAAAACAACGAGGGACGTCTCTTTCGAGAACGTCCCTCGTTTCATATCTCAAATCATGAGAGTCTCAGAACAATGAGTAGGTCAGCGTCAACGTCAGGTTACCCAACCAACGAGAGTAATCACTGTTTGCCCTGTCCTCATAATAATGGACTAACAGCCCATTAACTGCCAAGCGAAACTGCGGCGAGAAATAATAGTAAAGATCCAAGGCGAGCGACGTATTCACGCTCAGGAATGACCCATCATCCGCCAAATAATCATATTTATCCCAGCCTAACGTCTCCTCAATGCCCAAGTTGATATTCGTACGCGAGTTCGGATAGTAGCCAAACGCGTAACGACCCGCCAGACGCGCCTGGTAATTCTTCTCCTTCCGATCCGACCTGATGTCGCCCTGATCCTTTTCCCAATACTTCTCAAGCAGATATTTGCCGGACAAGCTCACCCACGCCGAGTTCTGCCAATAGAGATTGAGCGGACGCTCAAAATCGAAGCGCACATCCGCGCTGATCGACGGCATCCGCCGGCGCGACTCGTATAAATCCACGATTCCACTATCAAAAAGAATCGGACTTTCATATCTGGAGTAGCCGAAACTCGGTGTCACGCCGCCGCTGATCTCCGTGCCCGACTTCCGCTCGAACAGGTCGCCATACATCCAATAATCGTAGAGCGTCGTGAAATAGGCCGCCCCGCCCGAGGCCAGCGCGCCACTCGCCACGAGGAAAGAATCCACTGCCGTCACCTCGTCGATCATTTGCAAACGGGCATCGAAGAAACGCTTGTTCTTCACGGCCGAGATCAAACGGGCGAACGCGTCGATCTCCTCACCCGTCAGCTCGCGGCTCAACACCTGCCGCTTCGCCAGGTTCTCGAGGATATAGATCGCCTGCCGGGCGTCCTCCACCCGCTCGATACGGCCTTTACCCATCCGCAAGGGAAGCGCCAATACAATATCTCCCGATTTCAATTTTGTCTGATACGCCGCCGTTCCGGACAGTTTATCTCTGTAATAAGAGAAAAAGGCCCGGCCACCCGTCTCGAAGAACAACCCCTCGTAATCGTCGCCATAAAAACGGCTGCTGTTATTATAGGACAGACCCACGTTGTAAGAGCCCCGCTTCTCCCCGTCGTTATCCTTATTATGCGAGCCCGAGAATCTAAATATGGCCTCCTGCGTGCCGCGGAACGTGCGGGCATTGCGGTAGCGGTTGAACGTCGCGTCGAAATTGCCATCGATCGAGCTGGTATTCGAGCTTTGGGTGTAATCGTAAAACTCACCATTCGATTTCAACGAGAAGTCCAGCTTATTTCGCGTGATGTCGGGCAGCCGATAGCTCCCGATGTCGTAATTCTTGTACGCCTCTTGACCCAGGGCCGATGTCGCGCAAAGGGCCATTAAAGAGGATAAACCTAAAATAAAAAATCCAGCCTTCATAGTATTAATAATTTAAGAATCGTTTCCATCATCCCAAGTCATGGACTCATGATACAAAACAACAATATTTCCATCGAATATAAAAATAAAAACCCCAATAAATGATGGACAAAAAGGAGTTCACACTGACTGATTACCAAAGATATAAAAAACAACAGATAGGACAACCTCCAGATCTCCGCCCGGATTCGGGACAAATCAGGATAAATGGGTCAGGAAAGTATAGAGATCGGTCTCCTTCCCGACAAGGCCGAGCTTCTGACGCACCCGATGACGGGTCTTATTAACGGAATCCGGAAGGATATTCAACAGGATGGACTCGGCCTTCGTATCGAGACAGAACAGGGCCAGATAGCAATAAGACAACTCAGCGGTCGTCAGGTTGAAGACGGCCAACTTCCGGTCGAAAGCGGGATAAACCGACTCGACCTCCGCGAGGATATTCCGCCAATCCTTTTCGGTAAGCGAGGCATCTTTACCCGGCTCTATCTTCCGGATCAACTTTTCAATCCGCTTGGCGACAGTGGATGATAACAGCAACGCCTTGCGACGTTCCGCTATTTGTCCGATCAAACGGGCCTCCTCGCCTTTTAACCGCTCGTATGCCTCCTCGGAATCGTCACGCACGCCCAACTCCTGAAGCTCTTTTCGGGTACGCTCCAAGGCCTCACGCAATCTGAGCAGCTCGTTGTTCTTATGCGCCAAATCTATCCGCTGCGCGTAAATCTTCTTGTTCTTCCGGCCAATCGCGATAAAATAGGCCGACAAAATAAACAGGCAAACGGCTATCGAGACCACCAACGATATAAACAGGTTCTTTTGGCGCATCCGCAAACGCATATTGTCCAACGAAACCTGCAGGTGCTCATATTTCTTCTCTGCTTCGATTACATTCTCACGATTTTGCAGGATCAAAGCGGAATCGGCAGCTTCATTATATTGCTCCAAGTAAGTTAAAGCTCGTTTATAATCACCCTTCTCTTTTTCTAACAGATAATAATCATAAGCAATCAAATAGCGAGTATTACTATTTAAAGTAGGAATGGCACTAGCTTGTTCCAAGCAAATACGAGCACTATCAGAATTTCCTTCTTTAATATAAATATTCGCTAATGCCGAATAACTCGGCGCATTCTCAAAATCAGAAATATTAATAGCCTTCCACAAATACGTTTTCGCAAATTCCAAATTACCAACACTGCAATAAATATTCCCAATACCATTCGCTATATAAGC
>USAD01000093.1 GCA_900552415.1 uncultured Parabacteroides sp. | reverse complement strand
TATGAACACAACGACAACTGAAGAACAATTCAAGAACGTCATGCAGGAGTGCCAGGACATCTTTGCCGGCAAGCTGCACGACTATGGCGCCTCGTGGCGCATGCTGCGGCCGTCGTCGCTCACCGACCAGCTCTACATAAAAGCCAAGCGCATACGCGCGCTCGAGATAAAGAAGTCGTCGCTCGTGGGCGAAGGCATACGACCTGAATTCATAGCAATAATAAACTACGGCATCGTGGGGCTCATACAGCTCGAACACGGATTCGCCGACAACACCGACATGGGCAACGACGAGGCTCTGACGCTCTACCGCCACTATGCCGACGACGTCGTGGACGAGTTCGTCCGCCTGTCGATCAAGAACGGGGAATTCGTCTACCTGATCGGCAAGGTAGGTTCTGGTAAGTCAAGCCTGCTCAAGTCGCTCTATTGCGAGATTCCCATCAAACAGGGTGAAGCCCAATTATTCGACTACAACCTGATGAGAATGAAGCGAAAAGACATTCCCTTCCTGCGCCGAAAGCTAGGCATTGTCTTCCAGGATTTCCAGTTGCTCACCGACCGGACTGTCTTCAAGAACCTTGAGTTCGTGCTGAAGGCAACCGGCTGGAAGAAAAGAGCCGAGATCGAGACCCGGATAAACGAGGTCCTGGAGCAGGTTGGCATGCCGACCAAAGGCTACAAGATGCCTCACGAACTCTCAGGTGGCGAGCAACAACGTGTCGCTATCGCCCGAGCCATCCTGAATACTCCTGCCCTGATCCTGGCTGATGAACCGACGGGTAACCTGGATCCCGAAACCAGTGGCCAGATTGTACAACTCTTGCACGACATCAGCAAGACGGGAACGGCGGTTATTATGACCACCCACAATTACACCATCGTACATAATTATCCCGCACGTATCGTAAAATGCGAGAATGGTTATCTAAATGAGGTGCGAGAATAATTTTTTTGTAATTTCGCGACTGCGATACATTGATAAAATGAACAATCTAATTTATAACTGAAAAATGAAAGTCTTAAAGTTTGGCGGTACTTCTGTGGGTTCAGCACAGAGAATGAAAGATGTCGCAAAGTTGATCACGGGCTCCCGTAACATCATCGTATTATCTGCCATGTCAGGTACGACCAACTCGCTTGTCGAGATCTCAGAATACCTTTACAAGAAGAATCCCGACGGGGCGAACGAGATTATCAATCAGCTGGCACAGAAATACGATCGGCACGTGGAAGAGCTTTACTCCACTGAGGAATATAAGCAGAAGGCCAAAGAGTATATCAAGAGCCATTTCGATTATATCCGCTCGTTCACGAAAGACTTGTTCACGTTGTTCGAGGAGAAGATCGTCCTGTCGCAAGGCGAGTTGATCTCAACTGGCATGATGAACCTCTACTTAAACGAATGTGGCGTAAAATCCGTGTTGATCCCTGCGCTCGATTATATGCGGACTGACAAGAACGCTGAGCCGGATCCAGTCTATATTAAGGAAAAACTTGGTAAGCTCCTGGCCGAGCATGAAGACGCGGAATTGTTCATTACTCAAGGTTATATCTGCCGTAATGCCTATGGCGAAGTCGACAACCTGCAACGTGGCGGTAGCGACTATAGCGCATCATTGGTCGGAGCGGCGATAGGCGCAGAAGAGATCCAGATCTGGACCGATATCGATGGCATGCACAACAACGACCCGCGGTTCGTTGAGGGCACTTCACCCGTTCGTCATCTCCATTTCGAAGAGGCGGCGGAACTGGCCTATTTCGGTGCCAAGATCCTTCATCCGACCTGTATCCTGCCGGCGAAGCTGAACAATATTCCCGTACGGTTGCTTAACACCATGCAACCGGACGCTCCGGGCACATTGATCTCGAACCAGACGGAAAAGGGAAAGATCAAGGCTGTTGCCGCCAAGGACAATATCACCGCCATCAAGATCAAGAGTGGCCGGATGCTGCTGGCTACAGGATTCTTACGTAAGGTATTCGAGATCTTTGAGAATTACCAGACTCCGATCGACATGGTTACAACCTCTGAGGTTGGTGTCTCAGTGACGATCGACAACCGGAAGCACCTGGAGGAGATCGTCGACGACCTGAAGAAATACGGAACCGTTACGGTCGACAACGATATGGTCATCATCTGCGTGGTGGGCGACCTGGAATGGGATAACATCGGTTTCGAGGCTCGCATCGTCGAGGCACTCAACAACGTGCCTGTCCGCATGATCTCTTATGGAGGCAGCAACTATAATGTCTCGTTGCTGGTTAAGGCATCCGACAAGAAAAAGGCACTGCAGGAGTTGAGTGATCACCTGTTCAATCAACAATAAGGATCATCAATTATTTCATATAAAGAGGCGGTGTCAGAATAGAGAGATCGCGTCCTTATCATCTGAAAGGCGGCGCGTCAAAAAGCGGTAAAGGCGTAAAAACAGCGACCAACCCCATCCGCGTGAAGGTTGCCACAACCGGGGCAAGTCCCAAGCAGGCCCGCGTGAAGGTTGCCACAGCCGGGGCAAGTCCCAAGCAGGCCCGCGTGAAGGTTGCCACAAAGGAAAGCCTATTCGCGTCCATCCGTGTCATCCTTTACCGCCTTTTTTGACTCAATGCTTTATTTTTCAAACTCATATATCTGTATTCCAAACGCTATGCTGAAAGGAACTTTTCCCATAGAGAAATTCAAGAAATTAGAGACCCCGTTCTACTATTACGACATCAAGTTGTTGCAAGAGACCTTGAACGTCGTTAAGGCGGAATCGGGCAAATATGGTTATCATGTCCATTATGCCATTAAGGCGAACGCCAACCCACGGCTACTCGCATTAATCGCCCAAAACGGTTTTGGAGCAGATTGCGTAAGCGGTGGAGAGGTCAAGGCGGCACTGGAAGCGGGATTCCCGAATGACAAGATCGTCTTCGCCGGCGTCGGTAAGGCGGACTGGGAAATCAACCTGGGATTGGATAACGACATTTTCTGCTTTAACGTCGAGTCGATCGCCGAATTGGAAGTGATCGAGGAGCTGGCCGCACGTAAGAACAAAACCGCACCTGTCGCCCTCCGTATCAATCCGGAAGTCGACGCGCATACGCACGCCAAGATCACGACAGGGATGAAGGAGAACAAGTTCGGTATCAACCTGAGCCAATTGCCCACTACCCTCGAACGGATGAAAGGCATGCGACATGCCAAACTGATCGGTATCCATTGCCACATCGGCTCACAGATTACCGACATGTCCGCTTTCCGCAACCTCGTTATTCGCATGAACGAGATCCAGGAGGAACTGGAGAAATCAGGCACGAGCGTCGTAAACTTGAACTTTGGCGGCGGCCTGGGCATCGACTATTACCACCCGAACCACCTGCCTATTCCGGCATTCGATAATTATTTCGCCGTGTTCAACAAGCTGCTGGAGAAACGGCCGGGGCAACAAATCCATTTTGAGCCGGGCCGCTCGATTGTGGCACAATGCGGTTCGTTGATCTCAAGAGTATTATACGTGAAAGAGGGCGAGACAAAGAAATTCGCCATCCTCGACGCCGGTTTCACAGACCTGATCCGTCCGGCCATGTACGATGCCTACCATCGCATCGAGAATATCTCCAGCGACGAGCCAACGGAGATCTACGACATTGTTGGACCAATTTGTGAATCGTCGGACGTATTTGCCAAAGATTATGAGTTGAACAAGGCTCATCGGGGCGATCTTCTCGCCTTGCGTTCGGCTGGCGCTTACGGCGAGATCATGGCGTCACGCTACAATTGCCGTGCGCTTCCTCGCGCCTATTATTCCGACGAGCTTTAATTTTCATCAAACAATCAATAAGGAAGTTGGTGACTGGGACCCGGACGGTCTCCCAATCGCCAACTTCAATCTTTTAAAAGGTTTGCGCTAAACAATATGTTGAGTATCTCCAATATCGAACTTGGGCTTTTAGTTGTATCCACCCTCTTTTTCATCTATTTGTGCCTACGCGACCTCTCGTTCTACGGCCGACCCGTTAGAGCCGCACGGCAATTATCGGCAGAACCGGAACCGGAAACAGAAGTCACATGGCCATCCGTCTCGGTTATCATCTGCGCCAGCAACGAGGCTGAGCATCTCAGACAGACCCTGCCCCTGATCCTGGAACAAGATTATCCCAACTTCGAGGTCATCGTTGTCAACGTCGGCTCGACGGACGATACGGACGAACTTCTCAGCCAATTCAAGGCACGATACGAGCACCTTTATTATTCTTACACGCCACAAGACACCCGATATCTCAGCCAAAGGAAATTGGCCCTGACAATTGGTATCAAGGCGGCCAAGAATGAACGTTTGCTCTTCACTGAAGCCTTTTGCGAGCCGGTTAGCCCGCATTGGATCAAAAGCATGATTAGCGCCGGACAAGAGGTGGTTATCGGCTATTGTCGTTACAATCATAAACAGGGTTTGGCGGACCGGCTTATCGCTTACGACAACCTGCTTCGAGGACTACGTTATCTGTCCGCCACGCTGGCTCATCATCCTTATGCCGGCGACGGACGTAACCTCTCCTACCCCAGGAAACTCTTCTTCCAACATAAGGGTTTCTCAAGCAGTCTTTATCTCAACCGGGGCGACGACGACCTCTTCATCAACGAGATCGCCAATTCCAAAAACACTCAAGCATCACTCAATCCGGAAAGTCACACGACTATGGCCCGTTACGACTCCCTCAAACTCTGGTTCGAGCGGAAAGCCTCACTGATCGCCACGCAACAATACTACAAGGGATATCAAGTCGGCACTTACCGGTTCGATACTGCCTTCTATTACCTGTTTAATATAGCCGCCATCCTGACGGTCATTGTCGGGATCCTGAACCATCAGCCCCTGTTGATCGCGGCTGGCGCCCTGCAACTCCTTGCCCGATACGCGATCCGATCGACAGTACTCTTCCAGGGCGCTCGCCTGTTAGGCCAAACCTTCTCTCCCGGCTGGTTGATATTGCTGGAACCATCCTTGCCTATTATCCAAGCCTTTGTCCGCCTTTTCCGGTTGTTCAACAAGAAAAAGGATTATACCTATTACGTACCGGATTAAACAAGCACCAAATAAACCCTGAAATCATTGGGATCATGGGATCTTTATCCTGCCCATTATATAGTCCTAATAATGCCTATTGATGGCAATAAACAATCCCGATTCTGGTACGATCAGGAAAATAAAGGATAAACAGGCAATCGGCACATATGTACGTGTTATTCTTGGGGTAAATTTCCATCCTCTGCCGCAAAAGAGGCAGGTTCCGGATCATGCGAATAGGCTTTTGGTTCCGATTGGAAAACAACATGATAGGCCGACTCCACATAACTCTTCTCCAAAAGGCGGACAATCTCCTCGAGCGTCGCTTGCCGACGGTCGGGCTTGAGCTGGCATTCCCACACGACCATCGTGTGCCAACCCATTTCCGTCAGTTGCGCACGCACTCGCTCATCCCGCTCCTTATTGCGTCGCAACTTCTGTTCCCACCATTCTGTACGGGTACGAGGCGGACGGAATTCAGGGCAACCCTCATGGCCATGCCAAAAACAACCATTGATGAAAATTGCGGTCTTGTACTTGCGTAAGACGATATCCGGCGTACCTGGCAGTTTCCGGACATTAACCCGAAAACGAAAACCGGCATGGAAAAGGTATCGACGCACCAATATCTCCGGCTTCGTGTCCTTGCTTCGGATCATCGACATGATGTGACTACGTTTCTCGGGAGACAGGCGATCGGTCATGGCAACTTTTACTCAAAACGGATACTTTTCACGGGATCAATCTTTGTGATCAGGTAGGTCGGCCCCAACATCATCAGCAATGAGGCGGCCAAAGAACCTATGTTCAACAAAAGCAACGAACCCACACTTAAGTCGATAGGCACGGCATCAAGATAATAGACCGTAGGATCCAGCTTGACCACATGAAAGAAGGATTGGATCAAGCAAAGGGAAACACCAATAACATTTCCCCACAAAAGCCCCTTTCCGATCAGGAAAAAGGAGACATAAAGGAATATCTTACGGATGCTGTCGTTATTCTCACCCAACGCTTTCAGAATACCGATCATATTGGCTCGCTCCAAAATAATGATCAACAGGCCGGAGATCATCGTGAAACCTGCCACCGCCAACATCAGGACCAGAATAACCACCACATTGATATCAAGCACGTCGAGCCAACTGAAGATCATCGGGTTTAATTCCTTGATCGAACGGGTATAAAAGGTATTACCCAAACGGTCCTGACGCTCCGCCATATCAAAATAGACCTCCTCGGCGATCGGATCGAGCCGATCATAATCGTCGACCAACAACTCCAGGCCGCTCACCTCATCCGCCTCCCAATCGTTCAGGCGACGGATCTGCTTGATATCGGCCAAGATAAAAAGCTTATCGTAATCCACGAAGCCGGTCTCATAGATGCCTACAATATGGAACTTACGGGCACGTACCTCCTCCTGTACAAAATAGGTCAGGAAAGAATCATCCAGCTTCAGTCCCAACAGATTCGCCAGATAACTGGAGATCACGACATCCGTCGTACGCTTATCCGGATCTATCGTGAGCGTATCGCCCTCGAGCAGATTCGACTTGAAGAAGGTCCAATCAAAATCGGTATCGACTCCTTTCAATACGATCCCCTGAAAATCCTGGTCGGTCTTCAGCATACCAGGCTTAGTGGCGAACCGCTCCACATGCCGGATACCCTCCATTGAGGATAGATGAGCGATCAAGGAATCGCTGACCGCCAAGGGCTGAAGCTCATACGATGAATTACTCTCAAAATTGGTGATTTGGATATGTGAGCCAAAGCCAATCACCTTATTACGTACCTCTTTCTTGAAACCGATCACGATAGCGACCGACAGGATCATAACCGCCAATCCGAGGGCAATACCCACCACGGCAACACGGACCGCCGGAGGCATCGAACGCCTGCCTCCAACCGTCTTAAAATGAATCCGCCGCGCTATAAATAACTCCAAGTTCAAGGCGCTTTCCCTTTCTTAAATTACCCGGCCGGGATAGGCCTCCAACGCCTTGCTTAATACGAGCAACGCTTTCGCCAAATCCTCTTTTTTCAGGACATAAGCCATACGTACCTCGTTCTTTCCCAATCCTGGTGTAGTGTAGAAACCGGATGCGGGCGCCATCATAACAGTCTGTCCCTCATGTTCGAACTCCTCCAGGCACCAAGCGCAGAACTTTTCGGCATCGTCGACCGGAAGTTTCGCCACGGTATAGAACGCGCCCATCGGAATCGGCGAATAACAGCCAGGAATTCGATTCAAGCCATCGATCAGGAACTTGCGTCGTTCCACATATTCATTATAAACCTCCAGCATATAATCATCAGGCGTATCCAACGAGGCCTCCGCCATGATCTGTCCGATCAAAGGAGGACTCAGACGAGCCTGGCACCATTTCATCACGTTCTCACGTACCTGCTTGTTCTTCGTAATCAAGGCACCGATACGGATACCACACTCACTGTAACGCTTCGAGACCGAATCGACCAATACGACATTATTCTCGATCCCCTTCAAATGAAACGCGGAAATATAAGGCGCACCCGTATAACAGAACTCACGATAAACCTCGTCAGAGAAAAGGAACAAATCGTACTTCTTGACGATATCGCGAATCTGGTCCATCTCCTTCTGGGTATAAAGATAGCCGGTCGGATTATTGGGATTGCAAATCAAGATCGCCTTGGTCCGGGGCGTGATCAATGCCTCGAACTTCTCCAGGGAAGGCAAGGCAAAACCCTCATCGATCGTGGAAGGGATTGTCTTGATAACCGCACCGCTCGAGATAGCGAAAGCCATATAGTTCGCGTAAGCCGTTTCTGGAACGATAATCTCATCACCAGGATCGAGGCAAGCCATAAAGGAGAAGAAGACCGCCTCCGAACCACCAGTCGTAATGATGATATCATCCACGTCCACATGAATATTGAATTTGGCGTAATAACCCACCAATTTCTCCCGGAAACTGCGGATACCCTCACTGGGAGAATACTCCATTACGGTCCGGTCCACATGACGCATCGCCTCCAAGGCTACCTCTGGTGTCGGCAGATCAGGCTGTCCGATATTCAAATGATAAACCTTGATTCCCCTTTGTTTAGCCTTATTGGCCAACGGTACAAGTTTTCTAATTGGAGAAGCCGGCATATTGACTCCTCGCTCCGAAATATTTGGCATCTCTTATATTTTTTACTGATCGAGCCGCAAATTTACAAAAAACCTTTTGTTTCCACGCGAATCTGATAAAAATCGAAACCCCAAAGCCCATCGATCCCTATCTGGCACGGTTTGTCAGGCTTAAATACCTGGCCTCGGGGAATCCTTGCTCGCATGCATTGAGGATACAAACGCATGTGGGTCAATCTCACGGATCTCATCCTTCAATTTAGGCAAGTCTTTCCGCTCGGCTATCGTAAAGATAATCTCCGTCTCATGCCCCTCATACATGCCCTTGCCATGAATGAATGTTCCGCGCATACCCAATTTATGGACAATAACCTCTTTTAAGGCAGCCGTATTTTGGGAAACAATAAAGACCGCCCGACTGGGATTCTCCGATTGGAACATCTCCACAATCTTACCGTAGACAAAAATAGTGAACCAAGAATAGAGAGGAACCGCCCAATCCTGGAACGCGACCAAACCCAATAGGACAATAGCCGAGTCGAGAACAATAATCATATTGCTGACCTTAACATTCGAGTTTTTAGCGATCACTCGGGCCAAAACATCTGTACCGGCACTCGTACTTTGCGCCTTAAACACAAAAGTCACGCCCATACCCAAAATCGCGCCACCATAAAAAGCGGCGATAAAGGCATCGTTCTCCACCAAAGGCTCGGTAATGAAATAAGAAAGAAGATCCGTGAAGAAGGAGATCAGGAGAAATGTAACAACCGTCTTTGGGCCGGAAGCCAATCCGATTTTACGCATCGCCAAAAACATCAACGGAATATTGAAGCAAAGCGCCGTAGCACCCATCGGCAAACCATCCGGGAAAAAGGAGAAAACTCCTTTCGAAATATAATGGAGCACGATCGATATACCATAAACGCCACCCGGCACGATCTTGTAAGGAGCCAGGAAAACGACATAACTCAACGCCTGAAGGAAAGCGCCGATCAAAATTAAAGAATAATCCACCATATTATGGCGGAAAGAGGGTATAACCCGACCTGTTG
>USAD01000092.1 GCA_900552415.1 uncultured Parabacteroides sp. | reverse complement strand
TGGGCCAGCGTTTGAGCCGGAACAACATCGTAAGGCGGGTCTATCTCCTGTTCAAGATCCTGAACGGCTACGACATCAAGCTGCAGATCCGCTCCATAGAGGGTTATCTCAAGACCAACCTGACTTACGAGCAAGCCGAAACGATCGCCTACAGCTACGAGCGGCTCACCGGCATCTCCTGCAAGCCCGAAATGCTCTTGTTCGACAAGAATGCCCTGGCCGACAAGTTGATCGACCTCCACATGGACTACCAGAAGTTCCTGGAGACGACCGACAGCACGATCCTGTCGTTTGTTGAGGCCTATTTCCGGTATCTCTATTATGACCTGAAGGTCCAGAACGTCACCGCCCTGCTGAACAGCATGCAGGCCTTCTTCAAATACGCGATCGGCGATTTCGACAAGCAACAACTGAAACAGCACATCGTCAAGATCGACCTGCGCGAGAAGAAGGCCACCCCGATCGATTCCATGTATTACCGGCACGACTTCCTCCTCCTCGAGGAGGCTTTCTTTAAGATTTGCATGAAAAAATACGCCCGAATGCAAAAGCGAGATCCCTCGCTCAAGAACTCCTTCACGCTGAACATAGAAATCTGAGAGAAGAGGCCAGCCCCATCCCCCAAACCGTTCGTCGGGAAACGATCCGCTCGCCGCGGACGGCCCAAAATTCCGTCGGGAGCCGCCCGCACAGTGCGGAAACGCCAAAGCGCCGTCGGCAGTCCCTCTTGCGCGTCTCTGCCGTTATCACTAAATTCGCGGCCGAGAATCGCACGATCGTGAATCAGGTAAAAGACATATTACGACCATTCCTGAGAGTTCTGCTTCCCATCCTGTTCATCTCGTACATGGGAAGCGTCATCAGTTTCACCCACGTCCATATCGTGGATGGCGTGACGATTGTCCACTCACACCCGCATAAAACGGACGACCAGCAATCCGCCGGGCATACGCATACGCTGGCGCAATTCCAACTGTTGCACCAGCTGTACACCATCCTGGGCCTGGGCAAGCTGCTCCTGGCGACCGGCCTCTCGGCCTTCTGGTTTCTTTGCCGCCGCCTTCTCAGCCGCCCGGCCTGCCCCATCCCACAACTCCCCGCCCGGGGAGTCCCTAGCCTGAGGGCGCCCCCCGTCGCCTGACCAGCCGATTGTTATCGCCGCGCGCCGCTTTTCCGCCGGAGACGCGCCGCGCCGCGCAAGGGAAGCTCCATAGCCACACGACATGGGCCTCGCTCGAGGCATCGCGTGCCGCGACCGGCATCCAGAAGGAGCCTCTTCCCCAAGAAACCCCTATCATTTTATCAACATTAAAACATCAGAAACAGATAATGAACAAGATAATTATTTTATTGATGAGCCTTTGCTGCCTCCTCACGCCCACGTGGGTCCAGGCGGACGAAGAGCCCCTGAACAGCTCCGACGCCAATTTGATCGGGCATGTCCTGGATAAGAAAACCAAAGAGCACCTGGCTTTTATCAACGTGATCATCGTCGGCACGACCATCGGCACGACGACCGACAACACCGGCCACTACTTCCTGAAGAACCTGCCCGAGGGCGATTTCCAGGTAGAGTTCAAGACGCTGGGCTATAAAACGGTCGTCAAGCCGGTCCAGCTGAGAAAGGGTAAAACCATCGAGCTGAACATCGAGATGGAGGAAGACCAGATCGCCCTCGATGGCGTCGTGGTCTCGGCCAACCGCAACGAGACGACCCGCCGGCTCGCCCCCTCGTTGGTGAACGTGCTCGACTCGAAGATCTTCACCACGACCAACGCCGTCAACCTGGCCCAAGGCCTGAACTTCCAGCCCGGCGTCCGGGTGGAGAACAACTGCCAGAACTGCGGCTTCCAGCAAGTGCGCATCAACGGCCTCGACGGCCCCTATACCCAGATCCTGATCGACTCGCGCCCCATCTTCAGCGCCCTCTCGGGCGTTTATGGCCTGGAGCAGATCCCCGCCAACATGATTGAGCGGGTAGAGGTGATGCGCGGTGGCGGCTCGGCCCTCTTCGGCTCGTCGGCCATCGCCGGGACGATCAACATCATCACGAAAGAGCCCCTGCGCAACTCGGGCGAGCTCTCGCACAACTTCTCGGCCACGGAGAAAGGCGGGTCGTTCGACAACAACACGACGCTCAACGCCTCATTGGTGACCGACAACCGGAAGGCGGGCCTCTACATCTTCGGGCAGAACCGCCACCGGAGCGACCTCGACTACGACAACGACGGCTTTACGGAGCTGCCCAAGCTGGAGAACCAGATGGTCGGCTTCCGCTCTTACCTGAAGACGAGCGACTACAGTAAACTTACCTTCGAATATCACCACATGCACGAGTTCCGCCGTGGCGGCGACAAGCTCGACCGCCCGGCCCACGAGGCCAACATCGCCGAGCAGGTGGAGCACTCGATCGACGGCGGCGGCCTGAAGTTCGACCTCTTCTCGAAAGACTACAAGCACCGGCTGAACATCTACACCTCCATGCAGCACGTCGGCCGCGACAGCTATTACGGCACCCAGCAAGATCCCAACGCCTACGGACGGACAACAGACTTGACCTCCATCACCGGGGCTCAATACAACTACAGTTTCGACCGCCTGCTCTTCATGCCTTCCGAATTGACTGCCGGACTGGAGTATAATTATGACCGCCTGAAAGACGAGACCGTCGGCTACAACCGCTTCATCGATCAGACAATCCACATTGAGAGCGCCTTCCTTCAAAACGAGTGGAAAAACAAGAAATGGAGCTTCCTTATCGGCGGACGCCTCGACAAGCATAACCTGATCGATCACGTCATCTTCAGTCCACGGGCCAACATCCGTTTCAATCCGACCGAAGACATCAACATCCGCGCGAGCTACTCGAGCGGCTTCCGTGCGCCGCAGGCTTTCGATGAGGACCTGCACATCGCCGCGGTCGGTGGCGAGGCCGCCCTGATCCAACTGGCGGACAACCTCTCGGAAGAGAAATCGAACAGCCTCAGCGCCTCGGTCGACTTCTACCACCGTTTCCACAACGGCATCCAGATGAACCTTCTTGTCGAAGGTTTCTATACCAACCTGAGCGACGTATTCACTCTCGAGGACATCGGCCGCGACGAGCAGGGTAACCTCATCAAGGAGCGCCGCAACGGATCGGGTGCCCGAGTGATGGGTGTCACTCTCGAGGGCAAAACGGTCCTCACTTCGTGGCTCTCGCTACAAGCCGGATTCACCCTTCAGCGTAGCCAATATAAGGAGCCGGAGAAATGGAGCGAGGACGAGAGTGTCGCCGCCGAGAAACGGATGTTCCGCACGCCAGACGCCTACGGTTATTTTACCTCGACGCTGACGCCCATCAAGCGGCTGACGATCGCCCTCTCGGGAACCTACACCGGAAGCATGCTCGTACAACACCTGGCAGGCTACATCGAGAAAGACGTGGCGGTCGAGACACCCGACTACTTCGACATGAACATCAAGTTCTCCTACGACGTGCCGGTCTATAACGAGGTGACCCTCACCTTCAACGCCGGCGTCCAGAACCTGTTCAACGCCTATCAGACCGATTTCGACAAAGGCGCAAACCGTGATTCAGGTTACATCTATGGTCCCGGATCGCCACGCAGCTACTTTGCCGGAATGAAGATCAGCTTCTAACACCTTCCGAAGTCCTTCGGCAAGCTGAAAAACATAATCAGCATCCCGCCGAAGGGCTTCGGAGGCCTGAAAAGCGCAATCAAAACCCGCCGAAGGACTACGGAGGCCCGAAAAACATAATCAATGCCCGCCGAAGGACTACGGAGGCCCGAAAAACGTAATCAACGCCCGCCGAAGGACTACGGAGGCCTGAAAAACGCAATCAGCAGTTTCCGAAACACTTTCAAGGCGAAACAACCTTACCAACATGCGGCAAAAAACAAAAATAATAACTAAGTTTGCCGGAAATAATTGCAGTTTATTACCATGAAACATTATAACTTCGACGAAATTATAGACCGCAGGGGAACCAATTGCGTCAAATACGACCAATTGGAAGAGCGGTTTGGCGATGGGAATTTGATCCCGCTTTGGGTCGCCGATATGGATTTCCGTACTCCGGATTTTATCGTGAACGCCCTTCGCGAGCGTTGCGACCATGAGATCTTCGGCTACACCTTCGATTCCGACGAATATTACCAGAGCATCATCAACTGGGTTCACTACAAACACGACTGGAACATCGAACGGGAATGGCTCAGCTACATCCCCGGAATCGTAAAAGGTATCGCTTTTGCCGTACAATGCTTCACGGAGAAAGGCGACAAGATCATCATCCAGCCTCCAGTCTACCACCCGTTCCGGATTGTCCCCGAAAGTTTGGGTCGCGAGATTGTCTACAACCCTTTAATACTGGGAGAAGAGGGATACCAAATGGACTTCGAGCAGTTGGAGCAGGTCATTGACGACCGTTGCAAGCTGTTGATATTAAGCAGTCCGCATAATCCGGGCGGCATCGTCTGGAGCAAGGAGACGCTCATCCGGCTGGCCGAGATCTGCGCACGCCGGGGCGTATTGGTCATCTCCGACGAGATCCACGCCGAGATGGCTTTCCCGCAATACAAGCACCGCCCGTTCGCCTCTGTTTCCCAAGAAGCGGCCAACAACAGCATCACCTTCATGGCACCCAGTAAGACTTTCAACATCGCCGGCATCGTCACCTCCTACGCCATCGTGCCGAATGAGGTTATAAGGAAACGCTTCTACAGTTTCCTCGAGGCAGGCGAATTCAACGCGGGGACCATCTTCGCCTATACGGCGACCATCGCCGCTTATACCTATGGAGCCGAATGGCTGCAACAGATGCGTAACTACATCATGGACAACGTCCGGTTTGTCAGCGACTACCTGAAATATCACATCCCCTCGATCAAGGTGTACCAGCCCCAAGCCTCCTTCCTGGTTTGGCTGGATTGTCGCGAGTTGCGCCTGCCCCAAGAGGAGCTCGTGACACTCTTCACCAAGAAAGCGGGACTGGCGCTCAACGACGGAGCCGTGTTCGGTCCTGGCGGTGAAGGCTTCATGCGGCTCAATATCGGCTGTCCGAGATCAATACTCGAGCAGGCGCTCGATGCCCTGAAAAAAGCCCTAAAGGCATAGTTATTGGCAAGAAATACCTATATTCGCGCAAATTCAAAAGAGTATAAATTAAGATACAAGAACAACAATGAAAATCTCAAAAGACAAATACGTGGCGGTCACGTACGACTTGAACGTAGGAGAAGGTGACGAAAGGGAATTAATGGAAAAGGCGACTGAGGAGCGCCCCTTGAACTTCATTTTCGGTATGGGCATGATGCTCCCGGCCTTCGAGAAAGCCCTTGACGGCCTTGAGGTAGGTCAGGAATTCAACTTCTCACTGGCACCAGCCGACGCTTATGGCGAATACGATGAGTCGCACGTGCTCGACCTCCCGAAGAACATCTTCGAGGTAGACGGCAAGTTCGACGCGGAGATGATCCAAGAGGGCAACACCGTCCCGATGATGGACTCGAACGGCAATCGCTTGAACGGCTCCGTACTGGAGGTTAAGGAAGATATTGTCGTCATGGACTTTAACCATCCGTTAGCGGGCGAGACCCTGCATTTCAGTGGCAAGGTGATCGACGTACACGAGGCGACCGCTGAGGAGATCGCGGCTTTGACCGCACCCGCAGGCTGCGGTTGTGGCGATTGTGGCGGCGACTGCGGTAGCGGATGTGGCGACCACGGAAGTTGCGGTTGTGGAGGATGTCATTAATACAAGAGAATGAACACTTTCGGAAACATTTATCGGCTCACCTCATTTGGTGAGTCGCACGGGGCAGGCATTGGTGGTGTCATCGATGGCTGCCCCGCTGGGATTGAGCTCGACCTCGAGGCGATCCAACGGGAGCTGAACCGCCGTAAGCCGGGACAATCACGCCTGACAACCCCTCGCAAGGAGGACGACGAGGTACAGTTCCTCTCCGGCCTTTTTGAGGGCAAGACGACCGGCACGCCGATCGGCTTTGTTGTCTGGAACAAGAACCAGCACTCGTCCGACTACGAGGAGATGAAGACGACCTATCGTCCCTCGCATGCGGACTACACCTACCAAATGAAATATGGTATCCGTGATCCGCGCGGAGGCGGCCGCTCATCGGCTCGCGAGACGGTAGCTCGTTGTGTAGCCGGTGCGATCGCCAAACAGATCCTGGCCCAAATCGGGATCGAGATCATTGCCTACACCTCACAAGTCGGCCCAATTTGCCTCGACAAGCCTTACCAGGCTTACGACCTGAGCCGCATTGAGGAGAATCCTGTCCGTTGCCCGGATCAGGAAAAAGCGGAAGAGATGGCAAAACTCATCACCGAGATGAAAGGTAAAGGCGACACGATCGGTGGTGTCATTACCTGCGTCGCACGAGGCGTACCCGCCGGATTGGGCGAGCCCGTCTTTGGCAAGCTGCACGCCGCCTTAGGCTACGCGATGCTGACGATCAATGCCGTGAAAGGCTTTGAGTATGGCGACGGCTTCGAGTTCGCGAACCATCGTGGTTCCGAGCGCAACGATATCTTCTTCAACGATAACGGCAAGATCAGTACACGCACCAACTATTCGGGTGGCATACAGGGTGGAATATCCAACGGTCAAGACATCTATTTCCGGGTAGCTTTCAAGCCGGTAGCTACTCTGCTGATGGAACAACCGACAGTCAACATCCACGGAGAGGATACGATCCTTAAGGCCCGTGGCCGGCACGATGCTTGTGTCCTTCCGAGAGCGGTTCCCATCGTCGAGGCGATGACCGCCATGACCCTGCTCGACTATTGGTTATTGCGGGAAACCGGAACTGTATAATATAATAAGGTATTAGGGAGACGTCTTTATTTCGTCTCCCTTTTTTTGTCACTCATGGTGATATGGCTCATTATTGAGGATCGTCATCGCCCGATAGATCTGCTCCACGAAGATCAACCGCACCATCTGATGCGAGAAGGTCATCATGCTTAACGAGATCTTCTCGGTTGCCGCCTTATAGACCGCCTCACTAAAACCATAGGGGCCACCAATCACGAATACCAGCCTTTTCGGAACCGTGTGTGTCTTCTTTTCCAAGTAACTGGCGAACTGCATGGAGGTAAACTGTTTTCCTTTCTCGTCGAGCAGGACCAGATAGTCGCCCGGCTGCGTGCTCTTCAATATCAACTCACCCTCCTTTTCTTTCTGCTGTGCCTCCGAGAGGTTCTTCACGTTCTTGATGTCGGGGATCACGATCATCTCGAAAGGAATATAATGGACTAAACGGTTCGTATATTCCTTGATAGCCTCCACGAAATAACCCGCGTCGGTCTTACCTATAACAACTAAAGCGATTTTCATCAAATACTCAATTATGCGAATTCCAACAGCTAAGATACAAGAAAAATACATACCTTCGCGAACAAGTAGAACACTAAAATCACGTCACGTCATGAAACGATGGTTGTTATTGACATTGGCCATGTGCGGTTTCTTGTTCGCTCAAGCGGCCGACATCACCTCCATTTCAAACGCGCTCAAACAGGGTAACAGCGCCTCGCTCACCGGTAAATTCGACAAGGAGGCAGACATCGCCTTGCCCGGTTCCTCGAAGCGATGCGATGAGAAAGAGGCGATCGCCATGCTCTCAACCTTCTTTTCGGGAAACAAACCGAAAGATTTCAAACTCCTGCACCATGCCGACAAGAAAGAGAGCGGCTTTTTCGTAGGGAAAATCTCGACCGCTACCGGCGAATACCGGGTGAACATCACCTATCGGGCGGAAGGAAACAAAGCGATTATACAATCAATTAGAATAGAATAACATGGATAAACTTATGGACGATCTTATCAAACTCGCTTTCGCTGAGGACATCGGCGATGGCGATCATACCACCTTGTGCTGCATTCCCGAGACAGCGATGGGCAAAAGCCAGTTGATCATTAAGGAAGACGGCGTCCTGGCGGGCGTCGAGATGGCAAAACGCATCTTCCACGATTTCGATCCGGAGTTGAAGATGACCATCTTCATCCAGGATGGCGCTGAGGTCAAGAAAGGCGATATCGCCTTCATCGTCGAGGGCAAGGTACGCTCCTTGTTGCAAACCGAGCGATTGATGCTGAACGTCATGCAACGCATGAGCGGTATTGCGACAACAACCCGCAAATATGTCAAGGCCCTCGAGGGCACAAAGACTCGTGTACTCGACACACGCAAAACCACACCGGGCATGCGTATGATGGAGAAAGACGCCGTCCGGATCGGTGGTGGCGTAAACCATCGTATCGGTCTGTTCGACATGATCCTCCTGAAGGATAACCACGTGGATTTCGCCGGCGGTATCGAGAACGCGATTACCCGTGCGAAAAATTACCTGAAGGAGAAAGGCAAGAACCTGAAGATCGAGATCGAGGTCCGCAACTTCGACGAGCTGGAGGAGGCGATGCGTGTCGGTGGTATCGACCGGATCATGCTCGACAACTTCAACATCGAGGATACGAAAGAGGCTGTCCGCCGTGTCAACGGACGCTACGAGATCGAGTCATCGGGCGGTATCACCTTCGACACCCTGCGTGATTATGCGGAGTGCGGCGTCGATTACATTTCAGTCGGCGCTTTGACCCATTCCGTAAAGAGCTTGGACATGAGCCTGAAGGCTTGCGAATAATAACACAAACGGCCGGCGCTGGAATCATCCAAACGCTGGCCGTTTTTATTTTCAAACCCTTTTCCTATTCCAACCTCAAGTCGAACTCATCCTTCAATTTCGCCAACAAGGGATTAATCTCCAACAAATGTTGGTATTTCTCCGCCGAGGTATAGGCCAAATGCTTCTCATTCCCCTCAATAATACGAATCCGCATCTGGACTCGGCCATTATTCAACTCTTTCCTCAGGAATGGCAAGATATAGATGGAGTTATTGATCAATTCCTCCCGTTGTCCGGGATTATGCACCGCCACCTCAAAACAGAAATCCGCCTGAAGCTTAGGCTTACAGTTGATCATCGTATTTTTCAGGTAGACCTTCTTGTCGATTGTAGCCGCATAACGGTCCCATGCGGCAATCAACTTCGGCTCGTCAAACGCAGTCGCAACCACTTTAGCCGCCGCCTCGGGTGCCGCCGAGCGTGCCACCTCCTCATTCTTCGGCTTATTCTCACTCAGCTCTTTTAACGACAATCCCATGCTCCGGCCCATCGGACGATTTCTCACCGGATTATCCGCTGGAGGAACAGGCGCAGAAGGC
>USAD01000091.1 GCA_900552415.1 uncultured Parabacteroides sp. | reverse complement strand
TCTCCCTGATGGAAATATTGGGAATAGGAACCATCAAAACGACCTAATCCGTCTATCTCGTTCTTCACCGCATGACTATGGACAATATCCATAATCACCGATATACCTAAACCATGAGCCTCATCAATCAAGCGTTTCAAATCCTCGGGTGTACCAAAACGGGAAGAGGCAGCGAAAAAGCTACTGACATGATAACCAAATGAGCCATAATAAGGATGCTCCTGAATAGCCATAATCTGTATAGCGTTATAACCATCCTTCGCCACACGAGGCAACACGTTCTGCCGAAACTCATCATAGGAACCAACTTTCTCCTCATTCGTTCCCATACCAATATGGCATTCATAAATCAAAAGGGGAGATTTTTTCGGCTTGAATTTCCGATTCTTAAATTTATATGGGACTTCTGGATTCCATACCTGGGCACTAAAGATCTTTGTTTCCGGATCTTGAACTACCCGACGTATCCATGCCGGAATACGCTCGCCAGAACCGCCATCCCACTCAACCAGCAACTTGAACAAGTCACCATGACACAAAAGCTTTTCGGCCAAAGATATTTCCCAAACACCATTCGCTTTCTTTTTCAGCTTATATTTTTCATTCTTTTGCCAATCGTTGAACGTACCGATCAGATAAATAGCTGTGGCGTTGGGGGCCCATTCCCTGAATATCCAACCTTTTGCTGTTTTATGTAATCCGAAATAAAGATATCCGGACGCCATTTCAGACAAGGTTTGCTTACCGTTATTCGTCAGGCTTTTCTCCTTATCAATAACATATTGATAACGACCTTCAATAGCCGACTCATAGGGGGCTAGCCAAGGATCATTCTTAATCAAATTTAGAGACTCCATGATTAATATATAATTGGTTATTCAGCAAAGATATAAATAAAAAACCAAATTCCTGTAACCAAACCCATACAATTCTTAAATTCAAGAAAGAGGCAATCAGATAACAAAGTATCGAAAGTAAAAAAGGGATATTAAAAGAGAATAAAAAGCCTTTGATTTTACGAACAAGATTTTTTATATTCGCGTTAAACGAGAGAGGAAATGAGCAAAAATATCAAAAGTGTCGCCTTTTATGTGACAATAATCCTTGTTTTCGGTTCGTTGATGTATCTTGTCGCCAAAGAGGGTGAGAGCCAGCAAATCACGAACGCGATATCCTCGTCTTATGATTCCCCAAAGAATCTAAGCGAAGGTTTCGTGCTCTTTCGTGGCCTGTTGCTTGAGAACATAAAATCTTCGCTTGGTATTCTTCTTCTGCAAATCATCGCCATATTGGTCACATGCCGCATCTTTGGTTGGCTTTTCAAGAAAATCGGCCAGCCAACGGTTATTGGTGAAATCCTGGCAGGAATTGTCCTCGGCCCATCTGTCTTGGGTAATATTTCTCCAGAGGCATCCGCCTTCCTGTTCCCTATTGAGTCATTGGGAAACATCACGATATTGAGCCAGTTCGGATTGATACTGTTCATGTTCGCCATTGGAATGGAACTGAACCTCACTGAAATCCGGCAAAAGTTGAATGAGACGATCCTGATTAGTCACACCAGCACAATCGTCCCCTTCTTTTTTGGAATGCTCACGGCCTATTTCGTTTATGAAAAATATGCGGATAAAAGCATACCGTTCCTTTCTTTCGCTCTCTTTATTGGAATTGCGATGAGCATCACCGCTTTTCCTGTCTTAGCGAGAATTATCCAGGAGAAAGGTCTCACCAAAACTCACTTAGGTGTTATTACCTTAGCGAGCGCGGCGAATGGAGATATAACGGCATGGTGTCTTTTGGCTGTAGTCATAGCGATCGCACAGGCCGGAACCATGCTTAGTGCGGTTTACAACATTGGTTTCTCGATCCTGTATATTGTTATCATGTTCCTGGCCATCCGTCCTTTCCTTCGTATGGTCGGACAAATATACCACAATAAGGAGGTTATCGATAAGGGAATCGTCGCTTTCATCCTTTTGCTGCTCGTCATCTCATCCTATTTTACCGAGATTCTCGGACTTCACGCTTTATTCGGCGCCTTCATCGCAGGAGTTGTCATGCCTGAGAATATCAAGTTCCGGAAAATCATGACAGAGAAAGTCGAGGATGTCTCATTGGCCTTGTTCTTACCACTGTTCTTCGCATCAACCGGATTGCGTACGGAGATCGGATTAATCGATAGCTCTGAGCAATGGATCTTATGTACCATTTTCATATTGGTCGCTATCGTTGGTAAATTTGGTGGCGCCATGTTCTCCGCTCGTTTTGTCGGGGAAAGCTGGAAAGACAGTCTTTACATCGGCGCTTTGATGAACACACGGGGATTGATGGAATTGGTAGTCCTGACCATAGGTTATGAGATGGGAATACTTACGCCCTCCATTTTCGTCATGCTGGTCATCATGACCCTCGTAACAACGTTCATGACGACACCTCTTGTCTCCTTCATCAAATTCTGCTACAAGACGCACGACAAGATTATCGAGCAAAAACGCAAGAAAAACGAGATGGGCCTTTTCAAGGTATTGCTGTCGTTCGGGCGTGCGGGCAATGGCCAGATCATGCTCGACGTGGCTTATCAGATGTTTGCCCAAGGGAAAAACAAGTTGGATCTGACAGCCTTGCACTTAACCGTCGGCTCGGATGTCAATCCCTTGCATACGGACAATTTTGAGGAGGTCAGTTTTGGCCCGATCCTCTATGGCGCCAAAAAACTGGGACTTCAAATCCATACCCGCTATGAGATATCAGACAATGCCGGATTAGATATCTGCAACATTGTCAATAACGAAGGATTTGATTTCTTGCTTGTCGGAGCGGGCATCTCCCTGAGTAATACGCCGGATGATATCGCGGCGAACCGATACCGTACCTCTTTCTACAACCGTTTCCTGAAGCGGTTCAAAGCGCCCGAGTCTTGGTTCTACCCCGGCTCCTTATTAAAGGATAAGACCAAGTTATTCATCGAGCAGACACAATGTCCTGTCGGCGTGTTTGTCAACCGCAATTTCGTGAAAGCGACCAATGCCATCGTCATTATCAACTCAGCGGACGACCTGTTCCTGATCGATTACGCTAAAACATTGCTCCGGACAACGTGTGGCAAGGCTACTCTCCTTAATTTATATAATGGGAACAATGAGGAAAGTGAGCAGATCAAAACAGCCCTGTCTGAAGCTAACGAGACGACCAATGGCCTGCTCGTGAGTCCGGAAAAGAAATTGACCGCCCATTTGTTCAACGACTTCAACTTCATGTTGATCAGCTACAAGAGCTGGAATACGCTCTCCGAACAAAAGGTCTCTGCCCTGCAGTCAATGCCGTCAACCCTTATCCTCAGCAACAATCACCGCCAGGTGAAGAAAGAGGCAACCAAGGGCTGATTCTTTTCATATTTTTTATCAACGCATGGATATGTAGGGAATATCACGTAAATTCGCGCCGTTAAAGTAACTGGTATGAATTGGTTGTTGGAGACAATAACGGAACCGTCCATGATCCAGGCGGTCCTCATCCTCTCGGTCGTATCCGCTGTAGGTGTTTATTTAGGAAAAATCAAATTCTTCGGCGTCTCCTTGGGCGTCACATTCGTTTTTTTCGCCGGAATCCTGGCCGGCCATTTAGGGATCGAGGTTAACAAGGACATGCTGAACTTCGCCCAGAACTTCGGGTTGATTTTATTCGTATATGCTTTGGGACTTCAAGTTGGTCCTGGCTTCTTCTCCTCACTGAAAAAAGGAGGCGTTGAGCTGAACATGATGGGACTGGCTGTTATTGTCATAGGTATCCTTTGCACACTCATTTTCCATTGGACAAGCGGAATCTCCATCCCGACGATGGTAGGATTACTCTCTGGCGCCGTAACCAATACACCCGCTCTTGGTGCCGCCCAACAGGCGCTGATCCAGATGCGTCCCGGCGAGACAGAGGCGGTTACCGACATGGCCTTGGCCTGCGCTGTCACCTATCCTTTGGGAGTCGTGGGTGTTATCCTTGCGATCATCGTCTTACGGGCAATGTTCGCCAAAAAGATGGAAAACAGCCATAAGGAACAAGATTCCACCACGTTCGTAGCCGAGTTCCAGGTTCTCAATCCCTCAATCTATAACAAGAGCATCCAAGAGGTTATGCGCCTCACCGAGAAACATTTCGTTATCTCACGAGTATGGCATGAGGGCAAAGTCTGCATCCCAACATCCGAGACCCTGCTTCGCGAAAAGGATCACCTGCTGGTCATCTCCATCAAGTCGGATGTCGAATATATCAAGACCCTGTTCGGCGAACAGGAGAACAAGGACTGGAATAAGGAGGATATCGACTGGAACGCGATCGACAGTCAATTGATATCAAGACGAATCGTCGTCACACGCGACCGGATCAACGGTGTCAAGCTGGGCTCCCTTCGTCTCCGCAATCTTTACGGAATCAATATAACACGGGTAAACCGTGCGGGCATCGACCTGCTGGCCTCCAAAAACCTTCGCCTGCAGATTGGCGACCGGTTGACGATCGTCGGCGAGGCGAACTCGGTGAATAATGTCGGCAAGATATTGGGCAATGAGATGAAGCGACTTGACAACCCCAATCTGCTGGCCATCTTTGTCGGACTGACGCTTGGTGTCCTGATCGGGGCGATCCCCATCTTCCTGCCGGGCATGGACACGCCGATCAAGCTGGGCGTCGCTGGCGGTCCGATCATTGTCGGCATCCTGATGGGCGCATTTGGCCCCCGGATTCACCTCACCACCTATACGACGCAAAGCGCGAACCTGATGATGCGCCAATTCGGTATCGTTATTTACCTGGCGGGATTGGGCATCGATTCCGGAGCGCATTTCTTCGAGACGGTCTTCCGGGCCGAGGGCTTGATGTGGATTGGCGTCGGCTTCCTGCTGACAATCATTCCCGTACTTATTGTTGGAATCATCGCGTCGCAATTCTTCAAGCTGGATTACGCGCACAACGTCGGTATGCTCTGCGGCAGTATGGCCAACCCGATGGCGCTAAACTACGCGAACACAACCGTCGAGGGCGACGAACCTTCCGTCTCATACGCGACCGTCTATCCTCTCTCCATGTTTGTTCGTGTCATCTCGGCCCAACTGCTCATTTCTTTCTTCTGCTGAGCCGGACATTAGATCATCTTCGTACGAAGATGATCTGTCTACGCGAATAACAGATCCGATTCATACGGAGGAGATCTGTCTACATGAAAAACAGATCTCCTTCATACATAGAAGATCCGTCCAAGCCATAAACAGATCCTATTCGTACGGGGATGATCTGTTTACACGAAAAACAGATCTTCTCCGTACGAATATAACACGTCGCTTGAAATCATAGTATATCTTTCGACATTCTTGACGTTTCCGAGGCGTCTCGGCCTTTCCCACAATCCTTCCGCTAATAAAAAGGCAACCAACAGGCAAAAACAGAATAAATTCCTTATCTTCGCGACACATAAAGAAACGAAAAGACACACATTTATATTCAATTTCAAAATGAATGAAACTATTCTCAGCGGCCTGCTGAACCTATTCGCCATTTTCGCCTCACTGGCAAAAATAGAGAGACGAAAAGCCCAGCAAGCGGTCAACACTTATCTTACCAGCCATTTCGGTATCCAATCCAACCAAACTTACATCGACCTGTTCAACGAGGCGCAAAGCATGTACGACGATCCCGATTTCATTATCGACAAGGAACAGGTGATCATCAATGTGTGCGCCCAACTGAAGGTCAAGCTCGTCGCGGAGGAACAAATCCTTCTCCTGTTGCGTTTCATGGAATTCGCCCATGGAAATAGCGAGGGACTGCAACAAAACATCAAGATCTTCCACGAGATCGCGGAGATCTTTGGTATCCAACCCGAGAGTTTTGACTGTCTTGTCGACTTCGTTGTCGGCAAGGAGCATCCGAATATCCTATTTATCGACGCGGACAAGGAAAACAAAGGCCAACACGCCAACCACATCTATCGGGAGTGGCTGTCGGGCGAGATCCGTGTCCTGAATCTTGAGAAATACGACAAACTGCTCTTCTCACACCACGGAGAGGGCGTTGTCTACATGAATAATATCCCTGTTTGCGCCGACACGTTTTACGCTTGGCAACGAAGCGGCGTCATCAAGGGCAAGCGCTTCTCGCCCATCTATTTCAGTGACGTGATGGAGGTCTTCAACAAGGACGAGAAACGGCCGCGAGTCTACCTCACGGGACGCGACATCGACTTCCATTTCGACAATAGCGAGAATGGCCTGCATAACTTCTCGTTCAACCTCGAATCCGGTCAATTGGTCGCCATCATGGGCGGTAGCGGCGTAGGAAAATCAACCTTGCTCAGCATCCTGAACGGGAACATCACCCCGCAAAAGGGAGCCATACTGGTGAACGGTATTCCCCTGAGCGATCCGGACTGCAAACGGCAGATCGGCTTTGTCCCGCAAGACGACCTCCTGATCGAGGAGTTGACCGTCTTCCAGAATCTCTGGTACACGGCCCGCTTCTGCTTCGCCGACCAAAGCGACGAAGCCATCGAGCAGAAGGTAAACGCGATCCTCGAGGATCTCGACCTGCTCAAGATCAAGGACCTGCCCGTCGGATCACCCATCCGGAAGACCATCAGTGGCGGACAACGCAAGCGGCTTAACATCGCCCTCGAGCTGATCCGTGAGCCGGGCATCCTCTACCTCGACGAGCCAACATCCGGCCTCTCATCAAGCGACTCGGAAAAGGTGATCATCCTCCTCAAGGAGCAAACGCATCGCGGCAAGCTGGTCATCGTTAACATCCACCAGCCCTCGTCCGAGATCTACAAACTGTTCGACCGGCTCTGGCTGCTCGATACCGGCGGTTATCCCATCTACGACGGCAACCCGATCGAGGCAATCACCTACTTCAAGCGGATCGCCAACTTCGCCGACCAGGACATCGAAACCTGCGGCAACGTCAATCCGGAGTTGATCCTCAACATCATCGACGCCAAAAAGATCGACGACTCAGGCAACCAGACCAATATCCGTAAGCTTACCGCCAAAGAATGGCACGAGCTTTACCTCTCCTCCCGGCCGGAAATGAGTCCTGTCGAGCGCAAGGAGTTGCCGCCCAACACGCAAAAGAAACCATCCGCCTGGCAACAGTTCCGGATCTTCCTCGAGCGCAATATCAAGACAAAGATCACCAACCGGCAATATCTCGGCATCGCTCTTCTCGAGACACCGATCCTGGCGTTGATCGTCGCTCTCCTGACACGTTACGCCCCCGACGGCGAGTACAGCCTGCTCGAGAACAAGAACCTGCTCTCGTACATTTTCATGGCCGTTATCGTGGCGACCTTCACCGGACTGAGCATCAGCGCCGAGGAGATCATCAAGGATCGTGCCCTGCTCAAACGCGAGCGTTTCCTGCAACTGAGCCGGTCCAGCTACCTGCTCTCGAAAATGTTCTACTTGCTGGTCATTTCCGGATTGCAAAGCCTCCTCTTCATCGCGGTCGGCAACAGCCTCATGGGCATTGGCGGCGAGATGTTCATGACCTGGTGGCTGATCCTGTGGGCAACCTCTTTCCTGGCGAACCTGACAGGCCTGTTGCTCTCCCAGACACTCAATTCCATCGTAGCGATCTATATCTCCATCCCCTTGCTGCTCATCCCGCAAATCCTTCTTTGCGGTGTCGTTGTCAAGTTTGATGACCTGAGCCAACAGGCCTCACGCGAGAATGTCGTTCCGTTAATTGGAGAGCTCATCCCCTCACGCTGGGCATTTGAGGCTCTCGCCACCGAGCAATTCAAGAACAACGCCTACAACCAGTACTTCTTCCCCATCGAACGGGAAAAATTCCTGGCGCAATATTACCAAAACATCCATGTCAAGGAGGTCGAGGGATTGGTCAATAGCCTCAACCTCGAGAACGAGGACAAGAAAAGCCTGACCCGCACGATCCTCAACGAGCTGGATGTCCTGGGAAAGGCGGCACGCATTGAGCCTTTCGATCCGAGCAAGGAGGATTACGAGAGCTATCTCCGGAAAGCGGAAAATGCCCTGAAACAGCGGGCAGACAATTTCACGGCTCTCCTGACGAAGCGCACCAACGAGCTTATCCAGGCACACAGCTCGGAATGGCTAACCGAATTAAAGAAAAACCATCACAACACCTTCCTTCAGGATCAGGTACTTAATAACGGAAGCGTACGCTTCTGTGTCGTTGGCAAAGACCGGATCTACCCCAAGATCGGGCAGATCTATCTCCGCCCCGACCGTAATACCGGACAGGCACCATTCTACAGTGGCGAGAAAAAGGTGGCAGGCTTGACCTTCACCACATTTTCATTTAATTTATTCGTATTAGGAATCTTTGCCATTTTAGTAATTATATTTATCTTCGCAGAAATTCCGGGAAAATACATTAATAAGAATCAATAATAACAAAATAGACAATTAATTTAAAACAAGAAGAAAATGAAAAGAAGTTTTGTAAGCTTACTGACTATCGCGGCAATTTCGATGAGCTTGATCTCATGCAATAACGCGAAAAAGGAGAACGCGACTCCAGAGCAACAAATGGAGCAGGAAGCGGTAATCGCGGGCGAGGTATCCAAAAACTTGCTGACCGCTGAATTGAAAGACGAGGTAACCCGTTTCTTGAAAGACATGCCAGATTCTGACTTGCCTTATAAATTATCTACCGGTGAGGTTGAGATCTCAGTCGCTAACACCGATTTCATGCTGCCGACCAGCAAGGCTAACGAATTGAATACACCCGCCCAGAAGGCACGTGCCTGCGGTATCTATTTCGCTGATCTTAACATGCTGAAGGCTATGAAAAAGCCGACAACAGAGGTTGAGAGCGCCATCCTGAAACTGACTACAGACCTGAACATCCCGTTCGCTGTCGAGATCATGAAAGAGTCAGCGCCCGCTAACGCTAGCCAAGAGGAGCTGAACAAGTTCTTGAAAGATCAGGAGGATAAATTGATCGACGCTATGGCACAGAACGACAAGATCGATGTCCAGATGGAGTTGCTCGGTGGTATGGCTGTTGAGTATGCTTACATCTATGGAAATCCGGGCTTGGTAGTCAAGGGCGACGCTGTATCAGCAGGATTAAGCGACAATATGACGAAGCGTCTTGACATCCTTCAGGAGATCACAGCCGACCTGGCAAAATATTATCCTGACATGCAAGTGCTCGGCGAGACAATCGCTCCGTTGAAAGATATGGTTGTTTCTGTTAACGAGGCACGTGCTTCTAAAGACAAGATCGGCGCTATGCGCGACACTTTGCTGAAATAAAAGAAGAATCGACTTTAACGATAAAAAGGGACGTACAGTATTTGTACGTCCCTTTTCTTTTCCATTCCTGTCTACTCACGCATGC
>USAD01000090.1 GCA_900552415.1 uncultured Parabacteroides sp. | reverse complement strand
GGTTCTCCATGCCGCTCCACCAGAAGGCGGGTTCCACTTTCAGGCTCTCAGCGTGGATCGCGTTTGTCGCGAAAAGAGCGAGCAATAAGCTTAAAAAGGTGTTTCTGCTCATGATATTTTGTTATGGGATTAATACATCCGCGAATATATTGAAAAAATGTCATCCTCCGGGCGGCCCCGGGCCAAGAATGTTTTAGATAAGATCCGTTAAGGGAATGATAAAAAAGGCTTCCTTCCCGTGAGGAATCCTTTTTTTTGTACCTTTGGAGCCGATTTAATCTTTTGCGGATGAAAGAATTTGATGTCAAGGCCATACGGGCGGATTTCCCGATCCTGGGCCATAAGATCTATAACGATAAACCGTTGGTCTATTTTGACAACGGCGCGACAACCCAGAAACCCCGTGTGGTTGTCGAGAAAATCGAGAGCGGTTATTATAACGTGAACGCGAACATCCATCGCGGTGTCCATTTCCTGAGCCAGGCGGCGACGGAGGCGCATGAGGCGGCCCGTGATGAGGTTCGTCGTTTCCTTAATGCACGCTCAGCGAACGAGATTGTCTTTACCCGCGGCACGACTGAGTCGATCAACCTGGTCGCTTCCAGTTTTTCGGACGAGTGCCTGTCGGCAGGGGATGAGGTGATCGTCTCGGTGATGGAGCATCATTCCAATATTGTTCCCTGGCAGATCCAGGCGGCCAAGAAAGGCATCTCCTTGCGGGTGATCCCGATGGACGAGCGGGGTGAACTATGCCTGGATCGTTATCGCGAGCTGTTTACCGAGCGGACTCGCCTGGTTTCAGTCGCACACGTCTCCAACGTGCTCGGCACGGTCAATCCGGTGAAAGAGATCATCGCTATCGCTCATGAGCATGGCGTGCCGGTATTGGTAGATGGCGCTCAGTCTGTGCCGCACATGGCGGTCGACGTGCGGGTTCTAGACGCGTAGTTCTATGTCTTTTCCGGGCATAAGATCTATGGCCCGACCGGAATCGGCGTGCTTTACGGTAAGGAGGAATGGCTCGAGAAATTGCCGCCTTATCAAGGCGGGGGCGAGATGATCGCGTCCGTGTCGTTCGAGAAGACGGTCTTCAATGAGCTGCCTTATAAGTTTGAGGCCGGTACGCCTGATTTTATCGGCAGTACGGCGCTGGCGGAGGCGCTTCGTTATGTCAATGGAATAGGTATGGACCGGATCGCCGCCTACGAGGAAGAGTTGCTGGCCTACGCTACTGAGAAACTGCAGGCGATCGAGGGCGTACGGATCTTCGGGCAGGCTCGGCATAAAGGCGCGGTGCTCTCGTTCCTTGTCGGGAATATCCATCATTACGACATGGGCATGTTGCTCGACCGTTTGGGTATTGCTGTCCGTACGGGACATCATTGTGCCCAGCCTTTAATGCAGGCGTTGGGTATTGAGGGAACTGTACGTGCCTCGTTCTCGTTCTATAACACGAAGGAAGAGATCGATCAGTTCATTGCGGCTGTCGATCGGGTCCGCAAAATGTTCTGACGATGTTTTATTACCTGAGAAAGTACCCTTTTTCGCTGGCGTTGATCGCCGTGGTGATCTATTTGTCCTTCTTCAAGCCGCCGAAGGTGGATGAGGCGTTGCTTTTTCCCGGGTTTGATAAGGTGGTGCATTTCTGCATGTATGCCGGTGTGTCGGGCATGTTGTGGCTGGAGTTCTTCCTGAACTACCGGCGAGGCATTGCCCCTAAGGCGCACGGGTTTATCGGTGCGTTGGTTTGCCCTATCCTGATGAGCGGCTTGATCGAGATCGGACAGGCAAACCTGACAACTTATCGGGGTGGTGATTGGTTCGATCTGTTGGCTAATATCTGTGGTGTGCTTGCGGCGACGGTTTTTGCCTGGCTTGTGATTCATCCGTGGATCGTCGGTCGGAAATGTGGTAAGACCCAGGATTGAGGACTTAAATGATGAAAGGAAAATAAAGATGTTATTACCCTATCTTGAAAATGGTCGCCTTGAGGCGGGATGCGATGAAGCGGGCCGCGGTTGCCTGGCCGGTGCGGTTTATGCGGCAGCCGTGATCTTGCCTCCCGATTTTAAGTGTGAGGCGTTGAATGATAGTAAGCAGTTGAGTGAGAAGAAACGTTATGAGTTACGCCCGCTGATCGAGCGTGAGGCATTGGCTTGGGCTGTTGGCGTGGTTGGTCCCGACGAGATCGACCGGATAAACATCTTGCGGGCCTCGTTCCTGGCGATGCATCGGGCGATCGACCAGCTCAAGATCCGTCCTGAGCATTTGTTGATCGACGGAAACCGTTTCACGCCTTACGAGGGCATTCCGCATACGACAATCGTCAAGGGCGATGGCAAGTATCTCAGTATCGCTGCCGCTTCAATCCTGGCGAAGACCTATCGTGACGATTATATGAACCAACTCGCTATCGAGTATCCTGCCTATCATTGGACGGAAAACAAAGGCTATCCGACCAAGGCGCATCGTGAGGCGATCCGTCAGTTTGGCCCGACGCCTTATCATCGTAAGAGTTTTACGTTGCTCCCGGCCCAATTGGAATTGTTCCCCTAAAAGGATTAGTTGTATTACGAAGTCAATAATAGAGGTATCACGCCATCGATAATAGTATTATTATGACACCGATAACAGTTGTGCTACGGTATCGATAATAATACTATTACGACGGTGATAACAATGGTATTATTCCATCTCTTTCGCGCGGAACGCGACGGCGTAGAGGCGCATCTGCTTAACCATCGCCACGAGTCCGTTCGAGCGGGTGGGCGAGAGGTGCTCCTTGAGGCCGACTCGCTCAATGAAATAGAGGTCGGCATCGATGATTTCCTGCGGCGTGTGGCCGGAGAGGATCTGAATCAGCAGGGAAACGATGCCTTTGACGATGACGGCGTCGCTCTCGCCCTGGAAGACGATCTTCCCGTCCACGTAATCGGCCTGCAGCCAGACGCGGCTTTGGCATCCCTCGATCAAATTGCTCTCTGTCTTATAGCGCTCATCGAGTGGTGGTAGCGAGTTGCCCAGATCGATCAGGAGGGCGTATTTGTCCATCCAATCGTCGAATACGGAGAACTCGTCGATGATTTGGTCTTGTAATTCGTTAATGCTCATAATTTATAGTGTTTATTTTTCGTTGTAAATCACGTGCAGGACGGTCTGCCCGACCGCTTTAAGCGTCTCACGGTCGATGTTGGACATGTTATCCCGTTGTGTATGCCAATATTCGGGGAATCCCTTCTCCGAATCCGGGTCATAGTTTATGATATCGATGCAGGGGATGCCCAGACCGCTGATGACGTATTGGTGGTCGTCGGTGACGGCGCCTCCATCGGCATTGATGAAATATTTTCCATAGCCGAGATTACGGGCGGCGCTCCACACCATCTCAACAATGGGCGCCGCAGCACGGACGGACTGGTATTCCTTGAAGAAGGTCGCGCCGCGCCCGCCGACCATGTCGAGCAGGATGCCATACTTCGCCCTGTAGTTCGGGACGTGCGTATTGCGTGTCCAAAACTGCGTACCGAGGCACCAGGTGTCCGGTTTGTAATCGTCTACGAACTCTGGCGTGCCATAATCCTCGGCATCAAAGAAAATGATGTCGACTCCAATGCCTGGATTCTTGGTTTGGAGTTGGCGGGCGATCTCCAGTAGAGCGCCGACGCCGCTTGCCCCGTCATCGGCCCCGTCGAGGGGTTTGCGGTGGTTCGCCGGATCAGGATCATGATCCGAGTAGGGGCGGCTGTCCCAATGCGCGAAGAGAAGGACTCGGTTGTCCATATCGGGATTATAGCTGCCGATAATATTGTAACAGCTGAGCCGTGTGCCGTCGTAGGCTGTAAGGTTTGCCTCCTGGACGAATGTCTTAGCCCCGAATCGTTTCAATTCGTCCGCGAGATAGTTGGCGCAGGCCTTATGCGCTTCGGAATTGGGCACTCGTGGGCCGAAAGCGACCTGTTTTTCGACGTAAGTGTAGGCGCTGTCGGCGTTAAACTCGGGCACGTTGGTAGCGGCAGCCGGTTTGGATGCCGTGACTGTCGTCGCGTTGTTGTTTTTCGCGTTCTGCTGTCCGCAGGCGAGGAGCATCAGGCTCAAGAATACGATCGGGAATTTTAGCATACTGTTTTCTTTTTAAAAATGAATATTAGAGGCTTTTCGCTGTGGCCGCGGCCTGAACTTCGGTCATGACCCGCAGGAGATTGCCGCCCCAGATCTTGGCGATATCCTCCTCGGAGTAGCCTCGCTCTATTAGTTTGACGGTGATCTGGATAAAGTCGTTGTCGGCCTCGCATCCGATAATGCCGCCTCCGCCGTCAAAGTCGGAGCCGATGCCCACATGATCGATGCCGGCCACTTTGACCATATGATCGATATGCTCGATCGCGTCCATCAGGCAGGCATTCTTGTAGTCGCTATTGATGTAACGATCGAGTAAGCAGACCTGGGCGACGCCACCATTCTTGGCCAAAGCCTTCAACTGCTCGTCGGTCAGGTTGCGGTCGTGTTTGCAAACGGCCATCGCTGATGAGTGAGAGCAGATGATCGGAGCCTTGCTTAATTCGATGACATCCCAGAAGCTCTTCTCCGAGGCGTGTGCGAGATCGATCATCACGCCCTGGCGATTCATTTCCGCGACGACTTCACGTCCGAAGGGGCTGAGGCCGTTCCATTCGTTCTTGGTCTTCGATGATGAGTCGCAGATGTCGTTATCATACGAGTGGCACAGGGTGATGTAGTTAACGCCCATTTTTTTGAAGCGAGCGATGTTCGAGAGATCCTTTCCTATGCCGTAGCCATTCTCGATGCCGATAAAGAAGGCTTTCTTGCCCTCTCGTTTTAAACGATAAAGATCATCGGCAGTTATGGCGATTCCGCAAAGGTCCTTGTTCTTTACCGCTTGTTGATGGATGCCTTCGATCAGCCCGTTGACTTTCTCGACCGCTTGCTGGAGCGATGCGTCGTCACGTTTGCCCTGCCCGATAAAAGCGGCCAGGAAGACGCCATCGAGCTTGCCTTCCTCCATCTTCGGGAGGTTTACGCGGTTTTTCTCACGGTCGGCGATGTTGAAACCTGCCCGTTTGAACCAGAATGGTGTGTCTGTATGGGTGTCGACCGAGGCGAAACGCTTGTGCATCTCTTTAGCCTGATGGAAAACACGTGCCTTCTCCATCCAGTAGCGGAAGATTTTGACCATGGTAGTGTCGCCTGCTTTGGTCATTCCCTCCGGATGCCATTGGACGGCCATGATTGTCTTGTTCGGGAAGGCGTCGTAGGCCTCGATAATGCTATCGGGAGCGTATGCGGTTACCTTGAAAATCGGTGCCAGGTCTTTCACCGCCTGATGGTGGTAAGAGTTCACGCCAACTTCGGTTTTGCCGAGGATCTCGGCCAAGGCGCTCTTGGGATCGATCGAGATCGTATGTGAGGCGAATTGCCGGGGCAATTGTTGTACGTGCTTGATGTAGCTTTCCCGTTGAGAGGGAATATCTTGATAAAGCGTTCCGCCAAACGCTACGTTGATCAGCTGCTCGCCCCGGCAGATGCCGAAAAGCGGGACGTTGCGGTCCGACGCCAGCTTGATCAGTTTCAACTCGAATTCATCGCGTGTGGGGTCGACCTCTTTCAATGTCTGTCGTGGTTGCTCGCCATACCAAAGCGGGTTTATGTCCGCACCGCCAGTGATAATAACCGCATCGAGGTTGGCTACGATATTACGAAGCACCTCGCCATCGGTTGTCGCGGGAATGACAACAGGTGAACCGCCCGCTTTCAGGATCGACTGGATGTAGGTATCGGAAATACTGGAGGCGTTCTCGCCGTGATCGCTTACGGATAAGCCGACCAATGGGGAATAGGCTCCACGGAGTTTGACATCGCACGAGTCGATCAACAGGTTCAGTTGTTTCAGGTTCGGGACAATAGAACCGTTTGTTTGCGCCTGAGCTTGCCAAGCGACGAAGCATGTTAGCAAAATGGATAGTAGTTGTTTCATGATATGGATGTGTGCTAAGTTTATTTCCTGTGATTTTGGGCCATTGTCAGGACACGCAAGAAGTTCTCACCCCAGATCTTACGAATGTCGTTCTCGCTATAACCCTCCTTGAGCAACCGCATGGTAATATTGATCAGCTCATTGGTCGCTGAGCAGCCAATCAGCTCACCGTCGCCATCAAAATCGGAACCGATACCGACATGGTCAATACCCATGATCTCAACCATATGGTTGATATGCCGGATCGCGTCGCTCAGCGAGGCTTTCTCCGCATCCTCGTTGATGAAGCCCTTGTAAAGGCACACTTGGGCAACTCCGCCTCGCTCGGCCAGGGCTTTCAGCTGTTCATCCGTCAGATTGCGTGGATGATCGCACAAAGCTCTAGCGGAAGAGTGGGTAGCAACGATTGGTACCTCACTGTTTTCCAGGGCCTGGAAGAAACTCCGCTCGGAAGCGTGTGACAGGTCGATAAGCACGCCTTGACGATTCATCTCGCGGATGATCTCTTTGCCGAAGGGACTTAAGCCTCGCCATTCGTTCTTTCCACGGGCGGAATCGCAAATGTCGTTATCGCCATTGTGGCAAAGCGTGATGTATTGTACGCCCATGTCACGGAACTTGGCGATGTTGTCCAGGTTTTTTCCTAAGGCGTATCCGTTCTCGATTGCCAGGCAGATCGCTTTTTTGCCTTGAGCTTTCAGGGTACGGATTTCTTCAGGGCTTCTTGCGATACCCATGCGACCGGGATTTTTCTTCTCTTGGGCGATCACTTGGTTGAGCCGTTCAGTTGCGTAGTCTGTTGCCGCCTGAAGTGAACGCTCATCTCTTTTTCCTTGTGGAATATAAGCAACCATGAAAGCGACATCCGTCAGTCCTTCTTCCATGAGTGGCAGATTGACTTTTCCACCTTCCTTACGGCCAATATTGAACTCTCCGGGAAAAACCATGGGCGTATCGGTATGCGAGTCCAAGATGATACTGGATTGATGGATCGTCTTGGCTTTAGCGAAGAGAGAGGCGTTTGCCACATGATAACGGAAAAGAGCTAAGGCCTTGTCATCAATTTCCGCCATGGCTTCAGGATGCCACTGAACGCTGAAGATCGGCTTTTCTGGATGTCTGGTCGCTTCATTGATGCCATCAGCGGCTTGGGCCCACTCCTCAAATCCGGGAGCAACCTCTTTTACGGCCTGATGATGGAATGAGTTAACATATAAATTATTGATGCCACCTAGAATTTCCTTGATCGGATTCTTTCCTGGTGTGAGGCTCACAGCGTGCGAAGGATATTCGCGAACCTGTTTCTGGCTGTGTTTGATCAAGGCATGATCTACCTCGCTATAAATATCTTGATAGATCGTTCCCCCGAAAGCGATGTTTATCAACTGATGGCCCCGGCAAATGCCCATAAGCGGGATTTGCCGGTTGGTGGCCAAGCGGATAAGCATCAAGTCGAACTCATCCCTGTAAGTATCCACGTCTTGCAATTGTGGAATGGGGTCTTCATTGACAAATAGGGGATTGATGTCCGCGCCGCCGCTCATGACCAGCCCGTCGATGCCCTCGACAATCGAGGTCAGGAGCGACAGGTCGGTAAGGGCGGGGATGATGACCGGCGCCCCACCGGCGTCGGCAACAGCCTGAACATACGTCTCGGCCAGGCAAGAAAGTCCATCCTTCCGGTTTGCGGATATGCCTATCCGGGGTGGTCGATCGTTAGAACAGGGTTTTGAATAAAGGTCGACTTCCGAGAGAAGTCCCTCAAGACTGGGATAACGAACTTTCTTGCTCATGGCATTGGGATTTTATGCGTCAATATTAGCGTAGGTCGCGTTTTCCTCGATGAATTCGCGACGCGGTCCGACATCCTCGCCCATCAGCATGGAGAAAATCTGGTCCGCTTCGGCGGCATTATCGATTGTGATCTGTTTCAACGTCCGGTTCTCCGGGTTCATGGTTGTATCCCATAACTGGTGATCGTTCATCTCACCCAAACCTTTGTATCGTTGCGTATGGATCTGGTTCTCGTTTCCGCCGCCATATTTGTTGATAAACATCTGGCGCTGTTGATCGGTCCAGCAGTATTCCTCAACTTTGCCTTTCTTGCAGAGATAGAGAGGTGGTGTAGCCAGATAGACATAACCATTCTCGATCAGGGCACGCATCCGGCGGAAGAAGAAGGTCAGGATCAAGGTCGCGATGTGGCTACCATCGACATCGGCATCGGTCATGATGATAACCTTGTGATAACGCAGCTTCTCGAGGTTCAGCGCTTTAGGGTCATCTTCCGTACCGACGGTGACACCCATTGCCCGATAGATGTTCTGGATCTCCTCGCTTTCGAATATCTTGTGATCCATTGCCTTCTCGACGTTCAGGATTTTACCGCGAAGAGGCAGGATCGCTTGGAAGTTACGGTCACGTCCCTGTTTTGCCGTACCACCCGCAGAATCTCCCTCGACCAGGAATAACTCGCAGATCGAGGCGTCTTTTGATGAGCAGTCGGCCAACTTTCCTGGCAGTCCTCCGCCAGTCATGGGCGATTTACGTTGCACGAGCTCACGAGCCTTGCGAGCCGCATGGCGGGCTTGAGCCGCGAGGATTACCTTGTCGACAATGATTTTTGCCTCTTTCGGATGCTCTTCCAGGTAATAGCCTAAAGCCTCGCCGACCGCCATGTCGACCGCTCCAGTCACTTCGCTGTTACCCAGTTTTGTCTTCGTTTGTCCCTCGAACTGAGGCTCGGCTACCTTGATGGAGATAACGGCTGTCAAGCCTTCCCGGAAGTCATCACCCTGGATCTCCACTTTTGCCTTCTCCAGCAATTTGGAATCTTCGGCATATTTCTTCAACGTACGGGTTAGTCCGCGGCGGAAACCGGCCAGATGCGTTCCTCCCTCGATCGTATTGATGTCGTTTACGTAAGAGAAGACACTCTCATTGTATGAGGTATTGTAAGTCATGGCTACCTCAACTGGAATACCCTGTTTCTCGGTGACGATATGGATTACGTCCGGGATCAGTTTCTCTTTTGAGCGGTCGATGTAACGAACGAATTCCATCAAGCCATCTTTCGAGTGGAAAGTCTCCGATTTGTAGCTGCCATCCTCACGGCGTACACGCTTGTCAGTCAGCGTGAGGGTGATGCCCGCGTTCAGGAAGGCCAGCTCCCTCAAGCGGGTTGCCAGGATATCGTATTTGTATTCCGTCACGGTAAAGATTGAGCCATCCGGTTTGAAGGTGATCGTCGTACCGGTTGTCTCGGTGTCGCCAATGATCTGCACGTCGTGCAAGGGCTTTCCGCAAGAGAATTCCTGCATATGGATTTTACCGTTACGGCGTACCTCCGCACGCAAGTATGTTGACAACGCGTTAACACAGGAGACACCGACACCGTGCAAACC
>USAD01000089.1 GCA_900552415.1 uncultured Parabacteroides sp. | reverse complement strand
CAGCCCACTCATAGACGTGCTCCGCCATCGTTGATGATGGTGTAATAGGATAGATCGCCGCAACCTCACTAAACATATACGAGATATGAGCGGCAGCCTCATTACCATCACATGTAATAAATTTCTTTTCTTTTGCCATAGATCTATAAACTAACTATTAGTATTTAAAGATTTCTCTCAAATTCAATACAAAAAACCAAAAAGCCAAAGCGGGATCAAATTATCGGCCCCAACCTCAACCTTATCTATCGCATAATACAGGTCCGGATTATTCCGTACCCGCATATTCTCCTCGACCCTGAAATCGTATGCGCGATTGACCTTAAAAACCGCGTTTCTCGTTCCCTCATTAATCTTATTGTCTTTCAACAACTGGTTATAGAAGAACGACTCACGGACCGCTTGAGGATTCACCGCCATCGGTCGGATCGGATACATCAGGTTCGAATTGTACATATAAACCTTGGCGGGCTTCTTCGGGAAGGACTCCCCTTCCCTGTACAGCATATTCACCAGCCGGGCATCCGCCAGGTACTTTATATAATTCATGACAGTGGCGCGCGAAGTCTCGATATCCTTACTCAACTGGCTCACGTTGGGCGTACAAGGTGCCGTCGTCGCCAGCAAATAAAGCAATTTCCTGAGTTTTGGCAAATAACTTTGCTCGATTTGCTTGATATAAAGAACATCCACCTCCAGCATCATGTTCATCGTTTTCAGCAAATTCTCGGAGAAATTACGTTTCTCCAGGAAAAAGGGGTAAAAGCCATGATGCAGGTAATCCTGAAAATAGGCCATCGGCTTCACTTTCGAGCAGATATCCTTGGCGATCAGCGCATGGTCACGCATGACCTCGTCGAATGATACCGCCGGGAAATCCGTACCCGCCATCAAGTTCAGGTACTCCCTGAATGAGAAGCCTCTCAAGTTATAAGAGGCAACCTTACCCGCCAGATCCGGATTCTCCTCCTTAAGCCGCATCACCGACGATCCGGAGAATACAATCCGCAAATCCTCAAAATTATCGTAACAATAACGCAACTCTCGCGACCAGTCGTTATACTTGAACACCTGGTCGATCAGGAGCACTTTACCTCCTTTCGCCCTGAACTCCTCCGCAAAGTCCACCAATGTCCGTTCCGTAAAATAAAAATGATTCAGGTTCACATAAAGACATTCCTTATTGTCTGCCCCATAACACTCACGGGCATAGTTCAACAGGAATGTCGTCTTCCCAACTCCTCGCGATCCTTTTATGCCAATAAGCCGGTTATTCCAGTCGATCTCATCCATCAACCCTCTCCGAACCGGGGCATAAAGATGCTCAACCAAATATTTATGTGTCCGAAAGAATGATTCCACTTTTTCCTATCGCAATAATTTGAGAATTATCAGCGTACAAAGATAGGCAACTTTCGTGTAATTGCAATGCGGAGTTTACAATTTAACAACAAAAATATCATTTCTAAATAGGTAAAAAGGACAATCATCCATATAAACCTAAAATAGGATATGAGGAGCATTCCTCATATCCTATCCCTTATGCTTATCCGAAATTTACTCAATAACGGTTACCCAACCATAATTATCAGGCTCATCACCATACTGGATCGCACGCAATTTATTGTAAAGCGACTCACATACCGGACCCGGTTTTCCATTCTTGGCGATGACATACGACTTGTTCTCGTCCAAATCATCGATCTGCGAGATCGGAGCGATCACCGCTGCCGTACCACACTCGGCAGCCTCATCAAACGTAGCGACCTCCTCGAATGGGATCGGACGACGCTCAACAGTCAAGCCCATATCCTCAGCCAATTGTTGCAAGCTCTTGTTTGTGATAGAAGGCAAAATCGAGTGCGATTGTGGCGTGATGTAACTATTTCCACGAATACCGAAGAAGTTGGCAGGACCACACTCGTCAAGATACTTCTTCTCTTTCGGATCCAGGTAAAGCACAGCCGCATACCCCTTCTCATGAGCGATCTCACCAGCTACCAAGCTTGCCGCATAGTTACCACCGACCTTGATTGTTCCGGTTCCGTTAGGTGCCGCACGGTCGTACTCACGCATGATACAAACCTTCGACGGTTGGAAACCACCCTTGAAATAAGGGCCTACCGGTGTTACGAAAACCACGAACATATACTCAGGGGCCGGCTTAACTCCAACCTGCTGGCCCAATCCAAGCATCAACGGACGAATATATAATGCGGCACCGCTCTCATAAGGCGGCACAAAACGCTCATTCAATTTCACGACCTTACGGACAGCCTCCTCGAACATCTCTACAGGCAACTCAGCCATCTTGATGCCCCGGCTTGAGGACTGCATTCGCTTAGCGTTCTCATCCATACGGAAAACACGTATCTTACCGTCTTTTCCACGGAATGCCTTCAGGCCCTCGAACGACTCCTGACCGTAATGCAGGCAGGTCGATGCCATATGTATATTAAGGATTTCGGAAGAACAAACCTCCAACTCGCCCCATTTCCCGTTCCGATAATAGCATCTGATGTTATAATCGGTCTTGATGTAGCCGAAACCAAGCTCGGACCAATTCAAATTTTCCATATCCTAATGATGTTATGTATTTAGTTTCAAAATTAACAATGTACGTATCAGTTCGTAAACAAAACCCGAGGATTCGTTTATCACCTTTCTTACGATGCCGCAAATATATGAAATTTGTTAATACTATATTCCAAAATTTGACTATTATTCATTACTTTTGGAGGTGAACTAAAATATCTTATACCATGAGTAAATTTCATTATTTAATGTTATTATGCTTTTGCCTCTGCCTGATGCCAAAAACCAGCTTAGCAACCGTTTACAAGACAATCGAGAATATCGCCTACAGGGATACGGGCAACCAATACGCCCTTGAGCGCTGCCGATTGGACTTGTACTATCCCGAAGACAACAAAGGTTTCGCCACCGTGGTCTGGTTTCACGGCGGCGGCTTATCAAGCGGCAACAAATATATTCCGGAAGAGCTGAAGGCCAGCGGCATGGCCATTGTCGCCGTCAACTACAGACTACTACCAAAAGCCCAGTTGAGCGATTGCATTGATGACGCGGCGGCAGCGGTAGCCTGGACATTCAGGGAAATCGGCAAATATGGCGGCGACAAGAGTAAGATCTTTGTCAGCGGACATTCCGCCGGTGGCTATTTGACCAACATGATTGGGCTGGACAAGAAATGGCTCAAGCATTACGATATAGAGGCCGATTCCATCGCGGCGCTTATCCCTTTCAGCGGACATGCCATCAGCCATTTCGCCTATCGCCAATCGCTCGGCATGAAAGAGACGCAGCCCAGTATCGACCAATTCGCGCCATTATATTATGTCCGTCCGGACGCACCTCCCCTGGTGATCATCTCCGGCGACCGGGACATGGAGATGCTCGGGCGTTATGAGGAAACGGCCTATTTCTGGCGAATGATGAAGGTAGTCGGCCATAAGGAGTGTTACCTCTATGAATTGGATGGCTTCAACCACGGAAATATGGTCGTCCCCGCCTGCCACATCCTGAAAGAATACGTCAAATATTTTACGGGAGACAAAAAAGCGGCTGTCAGGCCATCAAAATAAGAGATTATTATTTTTTAATATATTCACCATGAACAGAACACGAAAACCTCTTGTTATAGAAATATAGTGTTTTTCATGGTATTAGAATTAAGTTAGCAAAGGTTATCCGTCTTGTTCGTGAGAATAGGACGGTTTTCTTTTATATCCCCCTTAAAAAAAGAGGTCCTCTTTCCCCAACAAAAAGTCCGACAATTTAAAAAGGTTTGTATTTCGATAAGGTCAAGATACGCTGGGCATCTTTCTCGGCAAACAATTCCGCATACGAGCAACCCGTCTCTTCCATATATAACTTAACGATACGCCAGCCAAGCCATGCACCTAAAAGACTGGGCGCGCCTTGTTCAGCAAACGGACGATTAAAAGTTCCATCAAAATAGGTAGCCGTCATCAGGCGGTCGGGCGTATACAACCGTTTCCGCTCAATAATCGAACGCCAAACCATCTCCTCATTCTGTTCACACCAATCCTCTTCAGCCTTCATATACCCCATGATTTTCGCCGGATTTAAGTTAAGCGCATCAGCAACCAGGCAAACAAGCTTTCCCTCATACACCATCCGATCCAGCAAAACATCCGGATTGCCATCAAATGGATATTCGGCCATCACCCACCCACGCAAATAATCTTGAGGGACAAACATGGGCGACATGTGCCGGCGTTGGTCAGGATAAAAGAACTCCTTATATAAAGGATAATCCGCCCCCAGATATTTATCGATCGAAAGCGAAAGCAAGCTGTCGGTCACCAACACGTTCTGGTTAAATCCCGAGACATGCATATAGACCTTCGGAATCCTCATCCCGGGAAACTCGCTCTTCAAGAACGCGAAACCGGCAGTCAGTTTCTCTTCCAAGCGAGGGATTGAATCATAAGTCCGGATCGCGTCCTGATACAGCTTCCGCAACGTCGGTTCCGAATAATAACGCCTTACCTCCGGCCAAAGGGCCTCGTCATCACTCGATTAGATGTTCAACACAGCCTGACCGATCAAATCCAACATGCCTTTATACTCTTCAGGAAACACACTCGTCAAAGAGTCCTCCGAACAGGCATACTGATACAAAGCTTTGTCAAAACGGTGTATCGATACCGAAGAATTTGACACGACTGCCGCCGAGTCGCGACGTTCCTGACATGAGCATCCCGAAACAATCATTCCGATCAAGACCAATCCTATTATTCCTTTTCTCATCTTCTAATCCTATAAAATTCATGCCTTATACGCTTATTCAACGATCGGAAACCTTTTTTATTGCCTTTAGATAAATTCCCTTTTATTCTATCATTTTAACTAATTTAACTCAGAATCCAAGCATTTGGCACATTTATTGAGGCTTTTCCGATACGTATATACATTCATAAAACTAATAAACAAGGAGGTTTCACTATGGGAGCTGCAGGCAACAAAAAGCCGAAAAAGCCGGGAAAAAAGCATGGTCCTTCTTATATGGAAGAGGAGCATGAGGTGCCATTGAAGAGCACCAAGAAGAAAATGAACGGCAAGTAAGCGGCCATGTCCTAATTCGTCCTAAGGTATGTCCAGTACTGTCCGGACAGTACTCCAGTACCATTAGGAAAGTACTGGAGTCCGATGCTGATCGGACTGGAGTACTCTCTAAGAAGTACTGGAAGCTGGTATGTACCTAAGCGAATAAAAGTTTAGGGGGATGATCCGATCCATAAAAAGGAAAGAGAAACATCATCCCCCTAAGCCTTGGCTGTTTCACGCACGCCGAATCAATACGGCCAGGCGTAAAGACAAATCAAAAAAGACCATCTTGGCATTGACATTCTGCCCGACGTGCGCCTCAGCTCGGGCCAACTCCTCCATAATATCCATCACGTTTCGCTCATTAATAAAAGGAGCGAACTTCATGGCGAAATTATTCTCCTCACGGTTCATATAATTCATCTCGGGCGACCGGAAACGGCACATGAAATTCTCCCGTAACAAATGTTGGCAATAGGCCAGGAAATTTTTCTGTCGCTCACGCCCGATCGTAGCCAATTCATCAGACATGGCTTTCATACCCCGGACATTTCGGGCCCACGAGTCGCGCATCATATTCTTGAAAAACTCCAGGAAAAGACGATTCTCCTCATCAAGACTAATCACCCGGATCGCTTCCGTAAAGCTACCAGCCGAAAGATGAGCCACCTGCCCCGCGTCATCAGGCGACAATCCAAAACGCTCACGCAGGGCCGAACGCATAAGCTCCGTCTCGATCGGCCTCAACTGAATTCGTTGTGTCCTCGACAGGATCGTACCCAAAACCGCGTCCGGCTCTTCCGACACCATGATAATCGCCGTATTCGCCGGCGGCTCCTCGACTAACTTAAGCAGCTTGTTCGCGCATGAGGGATGCAACCTTTCGGGCAGCCAGACCAAAAGCACCCGATAATCCGCCTCATAAGTCTTCAGGCTTAACTTATGGATAATCTCATCGCTCTCACGGGCATAGATAATCGCTTGCGAATTTCCGGCCTCAATAAAATCCAACCAGTCATCCAATGAGAAATAGGGGCTCTTCCGCAAGAACTCACGCCATTCGGGTAGATAATCATCACAGATCTCCTTTTTCTTATCTTTCTTGGCCACAATCGGGAAAACGAAATGCAAATCCGGATGAGCCAACTCATCGTATTTCAGGCATGACGGGCAATGCCCACAGGCATCCGTTCCCGTCCGGTTCGCGCAATTCAGATAGCGAGCGTAAGCCAAGGCCAGCGGAAAAGCGCCATATCCTTCCCGCTCCGAAAACAAAAGCGCATGAGGCACAACACCATTCTGAACGGAGCGGATCAAATGCGCCTTCACCTCTTCCTGTCCAACGACATCCCTAAAATACATAACAAAATACTCCTTGAGAATTATACATTATATTATAAGACAACCGAAAGCGAAGATACATGAAATCTTTCGCAATCCGATCGTCCATAAACAAAAAAAGGCCATCCTCACGGACAGCCAATTTCCATTGTTAACCTTAAATCTAATACCATGAAAAACACAACGCGAATATAATACATAATGTTATACAACATAGCTATTGGTCATTATATTTCCGATAATTGTCCAGAATTTAAAAAAGTTTAACCCTTATCCCCCGAAATAAGGAACTCCAATGTTAAATTAAACACAACCTTAATTCTATCATGAAAAATAAAAAAGCCCGCATCTTCATTTGTATTTCATTTTTTCGTTTATATTTGCGAGAAACAAATAACAACTTGTTCAAAGAAACGCACTATGAACAACATCAAAAACATAGCAAACTCCTTCGCCGAAGAATATTGCAGTGACGCGATTTACCCATCCCACTTGTTCAAGGCTGTTCTGCACAAAAGCATGGGCCTGGTTCATTTCATAGAAAGTGAGCTTGACAAGGATTATTATTATCTCCAGGAATGGGCGGACGTACAGATGCAATTATCGCCACGAGCACCAAGACCCCAGAAAGACCTGGATTATTCCGAAGAGGCAATAGCGGTCATGGAAGAGGCCGACGCCTACAAGGAAAAATTTGGAATGAATGAATGCGAGCCGGTCTGCGTATTGGCCTCGCTGGTAACGCCCGGAGTCGGATTCACGTTCGAGCAATTAAAAACCCTGCCGCTCAACGCTGCTGAGATATGCGAGCGAATCGGACAACCATCTGCCTCTACGCCCGCAAATAGTCCAAGCCCCAAAAGTCCATCCAGGAACGGTGGCCTTATCAGTAAATACTGTATTAACAAAATTGAGGAAGCCCGCAATGGGAAGATTGGGCCTGTCGTCGGTTTCGAGAATGAGATATCGACTATTTTTGAGATTCTTGGACGTAAGACGAAATCGAACTTGTTGATCACGGGTGAGGCTGGTGTCGGAAAAACAGCACTGATAAACGCATTTGTCAAGCGATTGAATGAGGGACACATCCCCTCTTTCCTGGACAACGCGACCGCCTACGAGCTCGATCTTGCGGGTATTGGCGCCGACGCCTCCTACAAAGGAGAGCTGGAGGATCGTTTCAAGAATCTCATCCGTGAGATCAAGGAACAGCCCAATGCCATACTGATCATCGAGTCGATCGACAAATTATTCGATAAGCAAAGCAATCTTTATGGCACCTCAACCATTCTCAAGCAAGAATTGGCTAAAGGAGGCCTGCTGCTGCTTTGCACAGCCTCGATCGACGGTTATACAAAAAACATAGAAACAGATAAGGAATTTGTCACAAAGCTCGAGAAAATTACACTCGAAGAGCCAAACGCAAATCTCTGTTTACGCATATTGAAAGGCGCGTTGGGTACCTATTCCGAATACCATCATTTGGGAATAGAAGAACCAGTTATGATAGAGGCGATTCGCCTGGCCAAACGCTATCTGACAGAAAAGGCGCTGCCTGACTCAGCGTTCGACCTGATCGACCGGACCATGGCGCTCGTCAAAACAATGAACGACATGTCCACCAACGATATCGCTCTGCTCAAGGAAGAGCTCTCAACCTTGTCGAACCGACAAGGTAACGAGGAGGATAGTCAATTGATGACTGAACTGGAATGGTTGCATTATAAGCTAATGAACCAAGTCAGCTGTATCCTGATGGCCCAATTGGACGCTGATGTAGACTTCAGCAAGATAACGACCGTGAAGGAACGCATTGACTATCTCCAGAAAATACTCGAACAGTTGGCTCAATTGAGCCAGGAGAAACGAACCACGCTCTTGAGCGCGGACCTCTTCGCCGTTGTCGCGAAGCAAACCGGTATTCCTTTAGGAAAAGTGCAATCGAAAGAGCGCGACCGGTTGATCAATGCGGAGGCAACCTTAAAGAAACGGGTCGTCGGTCAGGATCACGCCGTGAAAATCGTCCTCGACGCCGTATTCGAATCGCGTTCGGGCCTGAACAAGAAAGGACAACCAATGGGCTCCTTCTTCTTCCTTGGACCGACCGGAACCGGTAAGACCGAATTGTCGAAAGCGCTGGCCGCTTTCCTGTTCGAAGACGAATCGGCGCTCATCCGCTTCGATATGTCGGAATTTAAGGAAGAGCATTCCGTGGCCTTGCTTTATGGAGCACCTCCGGGTTACGTCGGCTATGAGGAAGGTGGTTTACTGGTGAACAAGATCCGCCAAAAACCCTACTCGGTCGTCCTGTTCGACGAGATCGAAAAGGCACACAAGTCGGTATTCGACCTGTTCCTGCAGATACTCGACGAGGGAAAACTTCACGACCGTCTTGGACGTGTGGGCGATTTCTCAAACGCATTAATCCTCTTCACTTCCAATATTGGCAGCCAATTCATCGTCGACTCGTTCAACAAAGGAGCGATTCCCCAGAACAACGACCTGATGGAGATCATGCAAAACTATTTCAGGCCAGAGTTCCTCGGCCGGTTGACGGAGATCGTCCCCTTCTCACCGATTACGGAAGAGACCGTGACACGAATCTTCGACATCCACCTGAAAGGATTGCTTAAGCTATTGGAAGAGCAAGAGATCAAACTCGAAATCAGTCCGGAAGTCAAGCGACAAATTGCCATGATGGGTTACAATCCGCAATACGGCGCACGTCCCGTCATCGGCATTATCCGGAAAGAGCTTCGCCATCCGTTATCGAAACTGATCATCTCCGGCAAGATCAAGTCGGGCAATACGGTCGAGGTCCAGATGAAGGAAGGCGTACCAGAATTTGTGGTAAAATAGCATTACACGTGTTAACACGTAAATAAGAATTAAGAATAGTAAATATTGAACCATTACAAAACAAGACTGAATTATGGCAATGAAAGAGAATTTCATCTCGATGGCTCCAGATGAAGAATCAAATGCGAAAG
>USAD01000088.1 GCA_900552415.1 uncultured Parabacteroides sp. | reverse complement strand
AAGCCAGTAAAGAAAATTAATCGTAAGGGTGAAGGAGGGGAGGAATACCTCAATACTATGTCAGTTGTTTTGGATGATCAAAAGAACGAGATATTTGTGGATAATTATTTGGGACGACGGGTTATGATATATGATTTGGATGGAAATTTCAAAAGATCTTTTGAGCATATCGAGGGAAGATCTTACGAGAGATTAGGGAATTTGAATCAAGATTATTTAATATGCCATGATGGCTCTTTAGAGACGATGGAGAAAAGGAATTTTTTTATGATTGTCTCAAAGCAAGATGGGAAAGTCAAAGAAATTCAAATCCCTTATGACAAGACAATATTCCCTATGATAACTCAGGGCGATGCGATTTACTTTATTTATAATGAATCTCAAATTCCTTATAAAGGAGATTGGTTTTTGATGGAACCTTCGTCTGATACCATTTATTGTTATTCGAAAGATCATGTTTTAAAACCATTCATTGTACGAACGCCAACAATTCAATTAATGGAACCACAAATATTCTTATATCCAGGAGCTCAAACTGATCGTTTTTGTTTTATGCAAGCCGTGAAAAAGGAGTTTGAGGTTTTTGAACCAGGGAAAAGGTTTGAATTTTATAGAACGGAGTTGGTTTATGACAAGCTAGAAGACAAGATATATGAGTACACTTTACGCCATTCCGACTTCTTGGATGATAGGCACTTTAGTATGGTGTATGATAATAATGCGATCATTTTTCTTAATAGTAATCAGTACGCTTTTTTAATGAGGTTCGAAGCCCCCGATCTCGTCGAGGCCTTAAACGACGGCAAGCTCCGCGGCCCATTGAAGGAGATCGCATCGGGGCTCGATGAGGAGGACAATCCGGTGATCCTAATCGCGAAATATAAGAGATGAGTAATAACATAAATCCATACCATTATGATTAACAAATTGAAGAAACATGTTCGTTGGATGTCGGCCCTTCTTGTCGCTTCGCTCTTGTTCGGTTGCGGGGACGGCAAGCAAAAGGAGTCGGATGGCCTTATCACGGTGGATGTCTCCAAGAGTTATCCCAAGAAAGAATTGATCTTGCAAGACTTGTTTGATATTGAATATGTCCCTTTGGAAACAACAGATGAGATGCTCACGGAGGGGCATATTCAATATATTGGTGATAACTATATGATCTTTAAGAATCTTGGCCGTATGGCTGGTGAGATTTTCATTTTTGATCGGCAAGGGAAGGCCGTGAGAAAAATCAACCGTTTGGGGCAAAGCGGCGAGGAATATCTCAATATCCTGGGAGTCGATTATGATGAGCAAGCGGACGAGCTTTTCGTGAATTCCCATTATTCGGATAAGGTTTTTGTGTATGATTCGGAAGGAAATTACAAGCGAAGCTTCGATTATCTTGACGGAATATTGTATAATCCCATAAAAATCCTGGATACGGAACGGTTGATCGCCTACGATGATTATTCAGAATATGATAAAGTCCCTGTAAAAAGAGATTGCTATTTAATTCTTTCAAGGGAAGATGGTCGTCTTTTGGAGAAAATTCATATCCCTTATGAGGAAAAGAAGAGCTTGATAATCTTGCGGAGAGATTTGAATGGGAAACTTACTGGCAATTGGGGCATACGAAACACGCTTATGCCTCCTTATCAAGATGGCTGGCTCTTGATCGAACCGTCGGCGGACACGATTTACACCTATTCCGCCTCTCGGGGGTTGATGCCGTTGATCGTTCGGACACCGCCCGTAAATGAGATGGATCCGGAAGTTTTCCTTTTCCCGACCATCTTCACGGATCGTTATGTGTTTATGCAAGCGGTCGAGCGCAGTTTTAATTTTGGCGTTGACAAAGATGTCCCAAGGACGAACTTAATCTATGACAAAACGGAGCAAACGGCCTATGAGGGCGAGGTCATCAATCGTGATTTCGAGGGGATGCCAGTTAACCTGTGGTTCGCGCATCGGGTGATCATGGAATTTAATGATGATGAGATCGCTTTCGCTACCCGTTTGGAAGCCCCCGATCTCGTCGAGGCCCTGAACGACGGCAAGCTCCGCGGCCCATTGAAGGAGATCGCCTCGGATCTCGACGAGGAGGACAATCCGGTGATCCTAATCGCGAAATATAAGAGATGAGCCGGGGCTTGGCATTCCGCGACCTCGCGAGGCCCCATTTTGTCGGGCAAATGGCATTCCGCGGCTCGCGAGGCCCCGTTTTGTCGGGCAAATGGCTTTCCGCGATGCGCGAGGCCCCATTTTGTCGGGCAAATGGCATTCTGCGACCTCGCGAGGCCCCGTTTTGTCGGGCAAATGCCTTCCCGCGATTCGCGAGGCCCCGTTTACCGGAGCAAATGCCTTCCCGCGATTCGCGAGGCCCCGTTTTGTCGGGCAAATGTCTCCCCGCGATGCGCGAGGCCTCATTTACCGGAGCAAATGCCGTTTCGCGGGGTTGCGAAGCCCCATTTACCGGAGTAAATGACATTTTGTTTAATACCATAATATGAGAACATCATGAGTGAGCAAGCTTTTTTTCTTTACGATTTGCATTTGCGTACCTCGCCGAGGCAAGGCATGGACGATTTGGTCCGTAAGGCGAGCGACGCGGGGTTCAGGAGTTTTGGGGTTGTCGGCGACATCCCTGGAAATGATCCTTTTGAAAACTTTTTCTCCTGTTTTTTGTCCAAAACTATTGCGTATCCCCCAAAAATGTCTACCTTTGCGGCGTCAAATGAGAAATATGACATCAAAACGAAATGGTGCATTCGTCTAGAGGTCTAGGACGCTGCCCTCTCACGGCAGAAACTCGGGTTCGAATCCCGGACGCACTACAGGAAGGACTCCCGCTGGTTACACCGGCGGGAGTTTTTTTATACCTTCGCGTCATAAATTATCTATTTTAGCGATGTTCAAGAGAAGAATACACAACTGGCACCTGATCAAAGGGCAGCCGGTGACGGATTTGGACCGCAAGATCCTGGCGGAGCAGGAAAAGGGGCACCTGGTTCCCAAACGAAAATTAATCAAGACCCCGGAGCAGATTGAGGGCATTCGCCGGAGTGGCGTTGTCAATACGGGCGTGCTCGACCTCATCGAGCGTGAGATCAAGGAGGGCATGTCGACCGCCCAGATCGACAAGCTGGTTTATGAGTACACGACCGACCACGGCGCCATTCCCGCCCCATTGAATTATGAGGGTTTCCCGAAGAGCGTTTGTACTTCCATTAATGAGGTGGTTTGTCACGGTATTCCAAGCGAAAAGGAGATCTTGCGCGACGGCGATATCATCAACGTGGATGTCTCCACTATTCTCGATGGTTATTATTCCGATGCCTCACGTATGTTCATGATCGGCAATGTCTCGCCCGAGAAGCGTCGGCTGGTTGAGGTCACCAAGGAGTGTCTTGAGATTGGGGCAGCTGCCGCTCATCCTTTCTGTTATGTTGGCGATATCGGTAACGCGATCCAGCGTCATGCCGAGAAGAATGGTTATTCCGTCGTGCGCGACCTGTGTGGTCACGGTGTCGGGCTCGCTTTCCACGAGGAGCCGGAGGTCCTTCATTTTGGCCGGAAGGGAACAGGAATGTTGCTTGTGCCCGGCATGGTCTTCACGATCGAGCCGATGATTAACATGGGCGATTGGCGTGTATTTATAGATGAGGAGGATGGCTGGACCGTGGTTACGGAGGATGAGAAACCTTCCGCTCAATGGGAGCATACTTTCCTTATGACTGAGAATGGCTTGGAGATCCTGACCCATTGATCGCCTGCCGAAAAAAGAACGAGAGTGTGCCCGAATGACTCCAGGCACACTCTCGTTTCCTTTTTTAGGGTATTTGAACCCCACTTATCTTGAGAACTTATAGATGCATCGGCTTTGGTAAGTCTCACCCGGTTTGAGCACGACACTCGGGAACGACTTCTGGTTCGGGCTGTCCGGATAATGTTGTGTCTCCAGGCAGAGCGCGCCACGTCGTGGGTAGACGACACCCAGTTTGCCCTTGTCGCCAGCCTCGCTCATGGAGTTGCCGGCATAGAATTGTAAGCCCGGCTCGTTGGTGAAGACCTCCATCACGATACCGCTCTTCTCGGAAACGACCTTTGCCGCCGGGGTGTTGAGATCGCCTTTCGTATTGAGAACCCAGTTGTGGTCGTAGCCGCCACCATAACGCAGTTGCGCGAAATCGTCGTCGATATGGTCGCCTACCGTTACCAACTGGCGCAAGTCCATCGGTGTTCCCTCTACCGTCTCGATCTTGCCGGTCGGGATCAGGGTCTCGTCAACAGGCACGTAAGTGTCGGCATTGATCTGGATCTTATGGTCGGTGATGGTTGATCCCGGTACGCCCGAGAGATTGAAGTAACTGTGGTTGGTCAGGTTCACGATGGTCGGTTTGTCGGTTGTCGCCTCATACTGGATATCGATCGCGTTGTCGTCCGTAAGCCGGTAAATCACCTTGACCTTCAGGTTGCCTGGGAATCCGGCCTCGCCGTCGGGCGAGAGGTAGGTGAGCTCGACCGATTGCCCGTCGAGCTGGCGTGCGTCCCAAGTGACGGCATGATAGCCTTTCGGTCCGCTATGCAGGCAATGGCCATTATTGTTTTGGGGCAGTTGATAGCTTTGTCCGTCGAGCTGGAATTGGCCGTTGGCGATTCGGTTGCCATAGCGACCGATCAGGGCGCCATAGTTATTGTCCGGGAACTGGACATATTGTTGGATGTTGTCGTAACCCAGCACGACGTCTGTCAGTTTCCCGTCGCGGTCGGGTACCATGACCGAGACCAGACGGCCGCCCCAGTTGGTAACGCAGGCTTCGGCGCCTTGGCTGTTTTTCAGGACATACAGGGCGGTTGGTTTACCGTCCACCTCCGATACGAAGTCGGATGGTTTTAAGCCTGAAAGTGTTTTCTCTTCTTCTTTTGTTTGGCTCTCCGCCTTTTCTCCTTTTCCGCCGCAGGCGCACATCACGCAGAGTGCCATAGCGGCATAAATCCATTTTCTCATGATATTGATATTAAAAAATTATCGCTTATGCTCGCGAAGGTAGCGAATCCCGGCCGGATTTTTCTTCAGAAGAAACCCGGATTTATGTCCGGCCAAAAAAGAATTTTCTTCCGAAGAAAACTGGAATTACCTCCGAAGGAAAATATGATTACCTTCGAATGAAAATAAATTTCTTTCCGGAAGAAAAGCCGGCCAGGCGGGAAAAGGACAAAATAACCACTCAAAATGGAGAAAAACACGAGAAGAGACAAATTGTTGCGAAAAAAAACGTAATTTCGCGCTCAAAATCTAAAAGAAGCTCTTTAAAGAAATGATCAACAGAATTTTAATCCGTATTAAAGTTTTGCAGATAGTATACTCCTACTATCAGAACGGAAACGGCGACTTGAAAGTCGCTGAAAACGAACTCCTGTTCAGTCTCCAGAAATCGTATGACCTGTATCATTATTATCTTTTGCTCATCACGGAAGTGACGAATCTCCAAAGAAGGCTTATCGACATCCGCCGGAACAAGTTCATGCCTTCGCACGACGAGTTGAATCCCAATACCCGTCTTATCAACAACCGTTTCGCCGCTCAGGTAGCCGATAATGCCGCCTTGAGAAAGTATGTTGACGAGCAAGGTCTCTCATGGGCGAACGATGAGGAGTTTATCAAGAGCCTGTTGGACTTGATTCTCGCTTCCGATATTTACGAGAGCTATCTGGCTAACGAGGAGGATTCGTACGAGACCGACCGTGAGTTCTGGCGTCAAGTCTTTAAGAAATTGATCTGTGGTAATGAGATGGTCGAGGAGTATCTTGAGGACAAGAGCATCTATTGGAACGACGATATCGATATTATCGGAACTTTCGCGATCAAGACAATCAAGCGTTTCGATGAGAAGAATGGCGCCGGGCAACCGCTCCTGCCGATGTTTAAGGATCTCGACGATAAGGCTTATGCCATCAACCTGTTCCGCAAGACTATCCTGAAAGGTCCGGAATTGCGCGAGCGTATCAACAAGCATGTCAAGAACTGGGAAGCGGAGCGTCTGGCTTGCATGGACATGATCATCATGCAGACCGCCTTGGCTGAGATCCTCACGTTCCCGACGATCCCGACCAGCGTCAGCCTTAATGAGTATATCGACGCGGCGAAATATTACAGCACGCCCAAGAGTGGTAACTTTATCAACGGTATCCTCGACGCTATTGTCAATGAATTAAAAAAAGAGGGCACATTGCTTAAAGATTAATTATTATCGTTATTTTCGCGGATAGCATAACGGATTTATGCTATTCGTAAACGTATAATTTAATTTTAAGACATGAATTTTCTGAACATTTTACTGCAAGCGCCAGCGACGGGCGGAAGCCAATGGTCTGGTATCATCATGATGGTTGTCATCGTGGCCATTTTCTATTTCTTCATGATCCGTCCGCAACAAAAGAAACAAAAGGAGATCCAGAAGGCACGCGAGGCCCTGAAGGTTGGTGATAGCGTTATCACGGCTGGTGGTATCTATGGCAAGATCCGCGAGATCGGCGACATCTATATGATGATCGAGGTTGCCAATGGCGTCAGCATCCGGGTGGATAAGGCCTCTGTTTATGCCTCTATTGAGGACGCGAAACAAAAATAAACGGGAGGCGCGTTGACTTATGTCTCCAGACGAGCGCATACGACATCGCTTTCAAACAGCAAGGGAAGAGATCAATCGTTTCTTTCACGGGGAAAAGTGGAAAGAAATGTTGATCTTTTCCCTTTTTATATTGCTCGCGTTTGGTTTCTGGCTCTTGCAGAGCCTGCAAAGGGATTATGAGATGGAGATCCGTTTCCCCATCGAATATGATGATATTCCGTCGAATATCGCTCTCGAGGAGAACGCTCCCCAGGAATTGGTGGTCAAGATCAAGGACAAGGGAAGTGTCCTGTTGAACTATACGATCTCTCACAAGCGGTTACCGCTGCCGGTCCTGATGAATCCGGGCAGCGAGGAGGCACGCCTGAACGTTCCTGCGGAGGTTATCGAGGCCTTTGTCAGGAAGCAATTGTTCGCCACCTCGAGGATAGTGAGCATCACGCCGCAGCAGGTGGACGTGAAGTATGGACAGCGCAAGGAGAAGGAGATTCCGGTGCGTTTCAATGGGGAGATCCTTTATAAGACCGGTTTCCAGTTGTCCGGCGAGATATTGATCCGGCCGAAACACATCAAGGCTTATGCCTCGCAAGCGATTCTTGATACCTTGAGCGAGGCCTGTACCGCTTTTACCCGTATTGAGGAGGCGAGCAAGACCTTCTCGAAAGAGCTTAAGCTGGAGCCGATCGAGGGCGTGAATTTCGAGTCGGAATATGTTGCCGTCATCATCCCGATCGAGGAATATACGGAGAAGACGCTCGATATTCCGATTACCTGTACGGGGATTCCCTCCAATTATAAGGTACGTATGTTTCCCGCCTCGATCGCGGTCAGTTGCAAGGTGCCCTTGTCGAAGTTCAAGAGCGTGAACGCCAAGGATTTTGAGATTACCATCCCGTTCGCCGAGCTTTATCAGAACACTTCGGGATTCCAGAAAGTCATGCTCGGGAAAAGTCCGGCATGGATCCATTCCGCGACTTTGGTGCCTGATAAGATAGAGTTTATCTTGGAAGAGAACCATAATTATTGAGATATGATCAAGATTGGCATTACCGGAGGAATAGGTAGCGGTAAGTCGGTTGTCGCGACGTTGCTTCGTTTGTATGGCATCCCGGTGTATATCGCGGATGAGGAGAGTAAACGGCTGACCAACAGCTCGCCTGTCATACGTCGGGCACTTGTCGATTTGGTGGGCGAGGCCGTTTATGATGCGGACGGGAAGCTGGATAAGCCCCGTTTGGCCAATTTTATCTTCGGGCAACCGGAGCATTTGGCCCGTGTGAACGCCATCATCCATCCTGAGGTGAACCGGGATTTCCTGGATTGGAGCGAACGGCAGGAGAAGGCCTTTTGCGCCATCGAGTCCGCCATCCTGTTCGAGTCGGGTTTTGATCGGATTGTCGATGTGAAACTGATGGTCCTGGCGCCGCTCGAGATACGCCTGGAAAGGGCGATCGCTCGCGATCATGCCTCGCGTGAGGCGCTGGAACGTCGGATCAAGAGCCAGATGGCTGATGAGGAGAAGGCGTCGCGGTCCGATTACGTGATCCATAACGACGACCGTCAAGCCTTGATCCCGCAGGTGGAAAACTTCATCGGATGGCTAAAGAACCGTGAGAACGCACTTTTTTAACGCCCGGCCTTCTTTTTAATCCACCCAGTTTGTTAATTTCGCGGACAGATTACGCAATCACACTATATATTATAAGTATATTATAACCTAAAGAGAAGATTATGTTACGGACTATTTTGTCTATCTCCGGGAAACCCGGCTTGTACAAGTTGACGTCGCGTGCCAAGAACATGCTGATCGTTGAGTCGTTAATTGACCAGAAGAAAATCCCCGCGCACGCGAAAGATAAGGTGATCTCGCTTGGCGATATCGCTATCTATACGGAAGATGGTGAGACGCCTCTGCATAAGGTGTTGACCAGCGTTAAGGAGAAGGAGAATGGCGAGGTGGCCTCGATCAACCCGGCAAAAGCCAGCTCGGATGAGTTGCGCGCCTATTTCGCTGAGGTCTTGCCCAATTTTGACCGCGACCGTGTTTATCCCAGCGATATCCGCAAGTTGTTGAATTGGTATAATATCCTGATCAAGGCCGGCATCAACGAGTTTACGCCCGCTGAGGAGCAGGCTGCCGAGGCTGAGGGAACAGAGCCCGAGGCTGAGGAGGCAAAATGATTATGAATCAATCAATATAACGAAATGTCATCACTGAGGTCTTATGGGGACGGAGGTGATGGCATTTTTTGTAAGTTAAATGACTTTAATCTATAATTATTCATGAAAACATCAAATTGGTTATTCTCCATTTTGGCGGGTGCCCTTCTGAGCGCTTGTCAAAGCGCGCCCGAGGCCACTTGGGTCAGCACCACTTTCGACCAGCGTTGGGTCGAGGAAAATAATGTCGCCGCCGCTAGCGGCAATCAGGCGGATGCCGTGATCGATACCTCACGTGTGGCTCAAGTCATTGACGGTTTTGGCACCTGCTTTAACGAATTGGGCTGGACCTCATTGAGCAAGCTCGACGAGGCGACCCGTGAGGCGATCCTTCGGGAGATGTTCAGTCCGGGTGTCGGCGCCAACTTCACGATCTGCCGTATGCCTGTCGCAGCGAACGACTTTGCGCTCGATTGGTATTCCTATAACGAGAATGAGGGCGATTTCGCGATGGAGAAATTCTCGATCGCCCACGACGAGCAGACGCTGATTCCTTTTATCCAGGCCGCTCAAGCCTATAATCCCGACCTGAAGATCTGGGCTTCGCCCTGGTGCCCGCCATCATGGATGAAATACAGCAAGCATTATGCCAGCCGCTCGACCATGAAGATGGCCCGCGAGTTGAAAGAGAGTCTAAAAGAGGGAGAG
>USAD01000087.1 GCA_900552415.1 uncultured Parabacteroides sp. | reverse complement strand
ATGCTCCCAGCACTTTACGCCTATCCTCTTCCTTGCCAATTTCCTCCCATGCTTTTGCCGGAGATGGTAATCGTTATTTCTTCAACGTCACAAGTCCCAGTAAGCAACAAGTAGAAATTACTTACGAGGGATCTATCACAAATCCAGCAAGACTAGCTTACTCAGGGAAAATCACATTACCGAACGAAGTCCGGTTTAAGAATAAGAATTATCAAGTCTGCGCCATTGGAGAAAAAGCATTTTCAGGTATGGCCCTTTTGGAGGAAGTTGTCATTCCGACAGGTATCTTATCTATAGGCGATTTTGCGTTCGAGGATTGTCCGAAATTAACAAAGATTATCCTACCCAGCAATCAAACACGCTTAGGTGAAGGTGTATTTTTTCGGGATACACAAATTCAACATATAACCTTTGGAAGTGATTGGAATGCCATCGATTTCCGAATCTTTCGAGCAAACGAATCACTGAAAGAAATACACATTCCAGCTAAGGTAAAACGTATCGAAGGATTAAAATCATTAAAAGGACTGGAACGAATTACGGTGGATCCCAATAATGAGACATTTCAAGCCAATGCGGGAGTTCTTTACTCTAAAGACGCAAAAACGCTCTTTTGCTGTCCACGTCAGTATCAAAATCGCATAGAGATCATTTCCGGGGTTACTCACATTTTCCCGAATGCCATCGCAGATTGCAAGCGAATAGAGACAATCATCCTGCCGGAATCAATGGAACTGTTTTCGTTTCGCGAGTTCCGCCATTTAGAACAGCTGACAACGATTGTCATGAAAAGTTCCACGCCTCCTATTACCGCATATCAAGGTACGGAACATTGTTTTCTCCTTCAGGTCGCAAATCAAAAGGTGGCGCTTATTGTTCCCAAAAAGGCCTTAAAAACCTATCGGGAGGCACTTAATTCCTCAAAAGGGGAATACTTAGTGCCTAAGCTTAATTCAAACGAAAGTCAAATTCCTCTCGATATAAAAGAGGATAACCTCTTGAACAAAAAGCGGATTAAAGGCACACGGGATATCAATGAGTTTTAATCCTAAAAAATCTAGAGCATGAAAAAAATAAAATATTTCACAGTCATCGTTGTCTTACTTCTTATTTCCCAAGCGGGAATGGGCAAACGGCATATTATCTGTGCTGAAACTCAAAACGCCTTCAGTACGACAACAACTCGTAACGATACGGTGAGTACCTTAAAGCGTAATGCCCTATTAGCTCGCCAAAAAACATTGCGACATGAACTTGAAAAAGAAATAAAAATACTGGAACAGATGAATTTCAACGATGTCGCTCCAGAGACCGCCGAACGGCTGGCGGAAAGTCAAGACTCGATCTGCCTGGATCTGAAATCACAATTGGTTACTGTCCAACTGGAACTAAAGGAATTGGAAAAAAAACAATTGAAGGACCGCGTACAAGCCGTACTCAAACAAAATAAGAATAATACGAACAAATAATTATAAACCATTAAATACGAACAGACATGAAAGCGGACAATTACAAAGACAAGGATCATAATGTGAACATGAATTCGGACATGACAGAACCTGACATGCCACAAACAGATAATAACAATAAGCCAAAAGAAAAAAAACGTACTGCCTGGCGAGAGGTTATCAGCGGAGGTTTAACAGGTATCCTATTAGGCGGTACCAGTGTATTTCTTTCCGGTAGCACGCCGGGCGGTGGCGACCAGCCGGATGCCCCCTCTCCTATCAAACCGGGTAATGGAGATGATGAGCCAGTCTCGGACGATACACACGTCACCGTTCAGGGATTACCCGTCGCTCACGTATCCGACGACATGAGCTTTTCAGAAGCCTTCGCATCTGCCCGGGCAGAAGTCGGTGCTGGCGGTATCTTCGAATGGCGAGGCGGTGTCTATGGAACCTACTATAAGGATGAATGGGATGCTATGACAGATGAGCAAAAACAGGAATATGCGAGCCACATCAACTACAACGGCAGTACCGGAGGTCAATCCAGTAGCACACAGACCGAACAACAAGAAGAATCTGTTCATGATCCTAAAACAGAAGAAGAAATTCACGATCCACAACCAGAACAACCGACTAACCAGGATAATCCTCAAGATACAGATATCGAAGTACTTGGGGTAGGAGAACTGCATTTAGATGATGGATCATCCTTAATCGCGGGACAAGCGATTATTAACGATCAAGATGTCCTTTTTGTGGATACTACCGGTGACGTATATTTCGACACGGTAGTTGGGCCAAATGGCGTACAGACATTAGAAACGCCAATATCGGTTGCCGAGTTCGAGAGCATGAATACAACAGATAATCCACAGAATAACTATCTGGCGGATTCGGATTACCAAAATGACGGAAATGTGGAGGAATTTTATGGCTGAGCATCGAAGACATTTCAAGACAGTACTGGGAGTAATCCTGCTCCTGGTACTGGCTCTTCCTATAACCCTCGAGGCGAAAGGACGGGTTTACCTCGTCGCCGTAGGCATATCCGATTATCCCGGCACGAAAAACGATCTCAGGTTACCAGCAGAAGATGCACGCCGGATCGAATGGATTTATCGTAAGAACGGTGGATCTACAAAGATCCTCCTTAATGGCCAAGCGACGGAGAAAGAAATCCTAAAGGCTATACGCGAGCAATTCAACCGAGCCAATCCGGACGACATCATCCTGCTCTTCTTCAGCGGGCATGGCTACGAGGGCGGTTTCGTCTCACACGACGAATTTGTGGATTACGGTAAGATCCGCCAGGCGATGGCCACCAGCAAGGCGCGGACGAAACTGATCTTTGCCGATGCCTGTTTCGCCGGGCAAATGCGGGGTCAGGGAAAGGAGAGCCCCTCGTCGTTCAAGGACCGGAATGTACTCCTCTTTCTGTCATCAAGATCAAATGAGGTCTCGCAAGAAAGCCAATACATGAAAAACGGTTTCTTCACGAGCGCACTGCAACGGGCCCTGCGAGGCGATGCGGACACGAACCGTGACAGGATCATTACCGCCCGCGAGCTCTTCGACTACGTGAGCAAGGATGTCCGGAAGCTGACACACGATAAGCAACACCCCGTCATGTGGGGAAATTTCGACAATAACTTAACCATTATATCCTGGTAGAATCATGAATGAACAGACAATTACCATTATGTGTCCGGAACCGGGTTGCCGGACACTGCTCGGTATAAAACAGACCCCGGGCGTTGAGGAAAAGGCAATCACTTGTCCCAAATGCAAAAAAACGCGGAGCTTCAAAGAATATATCCCTGTCAAGCTCCTGAAATGCCCACATTGCGATAGCCAAATCACACTATTGGCCAGTGCCTTCAAACCTGGAGGATCAATTACCTGTCCCAAATGTAAGAACAGCGTGCCTATGGGAGGCGAGGGTGGTCACAAGCAGGTTAAAGAGGAAGACAGCGGTACCCTTCCGACCTACATGGGCCTAACCGAGATTGGGAAAATCATGCAATACGAGCCTGCCAGGATCTTTCCCCTGAAGCTCGGCATCAATACCATCGGCCGGAAGGCGGACTCGTCTGAAGCTACCATCCAGATAGAAACGAACGACAAGAAGGCGAGCCGGGTCCATATCCAGATCGTGGTTAACCGGCTCAAGGATGGCAGTTACCGACATACTTTAATGAACGCAAAAAACCTGAACAAGACATTGGTCAGCGGCAAACGTATCGAGAATGGCGATAAGATTATCCTTTTGGGCGGTGAGACGATCCAAATGGCCTATACCATCATTAAATTTATCGGCGAGGAATCGGACGATACCAATTAATATCTAAAAAGAAGACAAGATGAAAGTCAAAATCGATCCGCCGGTCAGCCTCTACGAGATAGGCAACCGGCCAAACCAAGAAGACGCACTCTTTCCAGAGCCCGGGAAAGCCACGGAAAACAACGACGTATTCGTGCTTTGCGATGGCATGGGCGGCCATGCCGACGGCGAAAAAGCAAGCCGGGTTGTGGCCGACACGCTCGGCCAACCGGACGATAAAAGCCAGAATTTTACGATCGAAGATTTCGAGTCTAAACTGAACGAAGCCTACGACCGGCTGGACGAGGCCGACAATGGCGAGGCACGCAAGATGGGTACTACCTTCTGTTACCTGCGTTTTAACAATGCAGGATGCCTCGTTGCCCACATGGGCGACAGCCGCATCTACCACATTCGCTCCAAGGAGCGGCAAATCCTTTATAAAAGCAAGGATCACTCGCTCGTACAAAGCCTCTATGACCTGGGCGAGATCACCCGCGAGGAGATGAAAAACCATCCGCAAAAGAACATCGTCACCCGCGTGATGCAGCCCAACCTGGATGTCCGGCACAAACCCGAGATCAAGCAACTAACTGATCTCCAAGAGGGTGACATCATCTACATGTGTTCAGATGGTATGCTCGAGCGCATGGAAGACGAGGATTTGATCCAGTTCTTTGCCGATCCGAGTTTGAAAGGAGAAAAGATCACCGATGCGCTGCGGGAAGCGACCAATGGGAACAACGACAACCACTCTGCTTGGATCATCCGGATTCGCGAGATCGTGGAAGAGACGACAAGCAGAGACAACGAGACGACCGAACAGGTAACGCCCACCGAGCGAACTGTCACGCCGAAAAGACAAACACAAAAGAAAAGGTACCTCACGTTTTGGTTCATCCTCATCGTCTCCTTTATCATCAGCCTGATCTATAGTTTTCTATTTTAACCATAAATAAAAGCCACAAGTATGCAATTCAAATCATTACAAGGAGGCAAATATGAGATCCAAGCCATCCTCGGGCAGGGTGGCTACGGCATCACCTACCTCGCCACGCAAACCATGCTCAGCAGGCAGGTAGCCATCAAGGAGTTCTTCATGAAAGACTATTGCGAGCGGGCCGGCGAGGGTGCGGAGGTGACGATGGGTACCCACGGCAGCCGGGAGATGGTACTCCGCTACCGCGAGAAATTCAAGAAGGAGGCTGCGACACTCGCCCGCCTCAACCACCCGAACATTGTCCGTGTGATCGACATGTTTGAGGAGAACAACACCTATTATTACGTCATGGAATATGCTGACGGGCCGTCGCTTAGACAAATCATCAAAGCACGGGTGAAATTACCCACAGACGAGGCACTAGCGATGATCAAGCAAGTGGCCGACGCCGTGAGCTATCTCCACCAGGAGCGCCTTTGCCACTACGACATCAAGCCCGCCAACATCCTGACAAGCAGGAAGGGACAAGTGATCCTGGCAGACTTCGGTCTGGCCAAACAATACGACGAACAGGGCGAGGAGACCAGCACCACGCCCGTCGGCAAGAGCAAAGGCTTCGCGCCGCCCGAGCAATACCGCGTAGGGGGCGTGAGCGACTTCTCGCCTGAGACGGACATCTATGCGCTGGCCGCAACGCTTTACAAATTGCTCACGGGCATCACCCCGATCGAGTCGCTCAGCCGCGACGACGAGGAGATTGACTTCTCAATCCTCCCCGCCGTCCTCATCACGCCCATCCAAAAGGCCATGAACCTCAAAAGGAAGGAGCGCTTTCACTCGGTAGAGGAATTTATGGACACCCTGCCGGAGACGGAAAGTCAATCAATGTCCGACAATGAGGTGATAAATCAAGACAACAATGCCGGGGAAAGCTGTAATGACGTACCCCAAACTGAAGACACAGACTTGGACATCAACGCCCCACGACCGACACACAACAGCTCGGAAAAGTCGGTCCGAGAGGAGAAAAAGACTACAATTGACTGGCAAAAATATCTCGCGCCCATCGGGATAACCGCCGTCCTCCTGGTCTTGATCCTGATTTGGGCCAACAAGGATACGGAGCCAACGACCGATCCGATCGCCGGGACCGATACCACGAGAATTGAAGAACCCGTCACGCCACCAATCGAAAACCCGAAAGATACGCTCATCCCCCCCGAAGAACCGACCAATAACAGCGCAACTTCCGGAAACAATACGGCGGAAACAAATGAAAAGCTGGAGAAAGAGGAGGAGCAAAAATTATCCCCATTGGAGCAAGCAAAGAAAAAATATAAGCGTGTTGAGGAATTTAGCGGAGGATTAGCTGTAGTTGTAACAAATCATGAGAAAAAAGGATATATCAATAGAAATGGGAAAGAAGTAATTCCCTGCAAATATGATGATGCGTTTGCATTCCTTAATGGTCTAGGAGAAGTACATATAGATAACAAAAAAACATTTGTAAACCAAGAGGGTAAAGAAGTAATCCCATTAGATAATTATGAAACAATTTCAAACTTCATTTACGGCTATATCACAGTTGTCTTAAACGGGAAAGAGGGCATTTACGATTATAATGGAAAATTAATTATCCCTTTCAAATATGAGAGAGTCATAGGTTATGAAGATAACATCATGGCTGTCCGCATTAATAAAAAATGGGGATTTGTTGATAAAAGTGGCAAAACGATCATCCCATTTGAATACCAATCTGCCACTAGTTTCGAATATGGAGTAGCCATAGTTTGCAAAAATAATAAATTTGGCATGATCGATCAGAAAGGCAATATAGTGGCTCCTTATCAATACAGTTTACTAATACGTCAGTCAGGAAATGAACTGATTCTGGCGAAATATAATGGCAAAGAAGGATTTATTGATACAAAAGGTAAAACAGTTATCCCATTAATTTATGATAATGTACTATTATTTCAAAATGGAAAAGCACTCGTACAAATAGGTAAAGAAGAATTTTATATAGACAAACAAGGAAACAGACTATGAATATTTCGGTCTAAAAACAACAAACTAACATGAAGCTGACATCACTACAAAACAACCGATACAAGATCCAAGCCATCCTCGGGCAGGGTGGCTACGGCATCACCTATCTCGCCGAGCAGACAACGCTCAGCAGGCAGGTCGCCATCAAGGAATTTTTCATGAAAGACTATTGCGGACGTGCCGCCAGCAGTCCTGAAGTGACGCTTGGTACCGATGGGAGCCGGGAGATGCTCCTCCGATACCGCGAGAAATTCAAGAAGGAGGCCGCGATGCTCGCCCGCCTCAACCACCCGAACATTGTCCGTGTGATCGATATGTTTGAGGAGAACAACACCTATTATTACGTCATGGAATATGCCGACGGGCCATCGCTTAGCCAAATCATCAAAGCACGGGTGAAATTACCCACAGACGAGGCATTCGCCATGATCCGGCAGGTGGTCGACGCGGTGAGTTACCTGCACCAAAAGGGTCTTTGCCACTACGACATCAAGCCCGCCAACATCCTGACAAACTCTATGGGCAAGGCGATCCTGGCCGACTTCGGCCTAGCCAAGCAATACGACGAGCAAGGCGAGGAGACATCGACAACGCCCGTCGGCAAGAGCAAGGGCTACGCGCCGCCCGAGCAATACAAGGCCGGAGGTGTCAGTACCTTCTCGCCAGAGACCGATATCTATGCCCTCGCAGCAACGTTCTATAAGCTCTTAACTGGAATCACCCCAATTGAGTCCATCAGCCGCGTCGACGAGGAGATCGCTTTCTCGATCCTTCCAGCAAACTTCGCCGGGCCGATCCGCCACGCCATGAGCCTCAAGCGGCTGGAGCGGTATCATTCCACGGAGGAATTTATGGAGGAGATCAAGATGGACGAAAAGATCGAGCAACCCGCCGGGGACGAGACTGATCCGGAGATGGAGCCAAAGATAAAGAAAAGTACCCCAAGAATGTGGCAACGGCTCAAAGCTTTCTGGCAAACGGAGAGCCGGAAAAAGATCCATAAGAAGGTTTCTGTAGTCTTGAGCGTGCTGTCAATACTTTGTTACTTATTATTTAACAGCTATTATTGGCACATTGCATTCTATAGTAATCCGACAAGGGCACACGAACCCATACTAATCTCGTTCATACTCCTGAACATCCTTACGATGGTAATAATATTCAGTTGTCCTATAGACAAAAAACTGCTGACATGGACAAATGTCCTAAAGAGCATCGCCACGGTTGCACAGATAGCCAATATCTATATCGCCTGTATAGAATATTATGAAGAGTTCCAAATAGGAATAGGCTATAAAACTAAAAATTTAATGGAAAAGACATGGAAGAATTATGAGTTTAAGATAACAGGCATAACAAATTTTTCAGGAAAATACGAGCTATATAATAATCGAGGTGAACAAATTTTACCAGGAGAATATGATTATATCATTACCTACAAGAATAATTGTGCTGCAGTAGAGAAAGACGGTAAATGGGCAATAGCGAATGAGAAAGGACTTATAACAGATTTTAAATATGATGATTACAATATATACGGATATGATGTCAACAGAATAAGTGTTAAAAAAAATAACAAATGGGGATGCATTGACACTACGGGCGTAGAAGTTATTCAATTCATATACCAAGAACCTGTAAGATTTGAAATTTACAATATAAAGAATACAAAAATTACAGCAAAAGTCACAGATTACAACGGCAATACATATTGGATAGACAAGGATGGCAATCGCCTTCCGGATTAAATAAAAATCCATGAGTCGGAGCAAAAGTTTTACCGGTAGTAAAGAAAAAGCCTGCGGAGAAAACAAAAGTTTTACCGCAGGCTTCGCCAAACAAAAAAAGAGGTATGTTTATACGAGATCGCAGCACAGAAAGACACAATACGAAATAACCTCTTTCGCCGCCTGAAGTTACAATTACTATCTGCCGCACTTGATCCAGATCCCGACGTGGCGGCGGCCAAGAAAAGCCTCATCACACTAAGCGGACTGATCCCAACTAATTGTAAGCATTCGGCAAACTACAGGTATTAAACTTTTATATACAACAATAGCGACTGTCACTATGAACCTAATAGTATCAGCCTCTATTGTTTTGTTGAACCTATATATTACAGTTTGTATTAGTTACTAGATTCCTCCTTTTGTTTTGTCAGTACACATTCCGGATGTTTCAACTTCCATTTGTGTGGAAGTAGATTCAAAAGTTCTTCTTGGGTTGCCTTTTTGTGATAAGGCATTTGTGCGATGACATCGTTCAGGTATACCCTGGGATTTACATCGTGCGCCTTACATGTGGCCAGCAGAGAACATATGACAGACATATTAACCGCTGCTTCGTGATTACCACAGAAGAGAAAATTTTTTCTGCTTAAAGTGATGGGGCGTTGGACGTTTTCCGCCAGATTGTTATCCCAGTACAGGCGGCCATCGTCCAGGCATCTCATAATATTATCCCATTTGGTATAAGCATATGTAATGGCCTTGCCTGTCAAAGAACCTGGACTGTATTTAATCCCTTCTGTCTCCATCCAGACCTTCATTGCCTCCATGATTGGCCGGGCCAGCTCCTGACGTGCCTGTCTGCGCTCATCATATGACAGGCCGGCCTCGTCACACCGACGTTCTATTTTATAGATATGCTGTATCTGAGTCAGCGCATGTTGTGCCATCTCCCTGTTTTCATCCAAAGCCTGCTCAAAATGACGGCGTATATGCACCAGGCAGTTGAGTAGCCGCACGTC
>USAD01000086.1 GCA_900552415.1 uncultured Parabacteroides sp. | reverse complement strand
GCTAGTTCCCAGTATTCGGCCTTGATATGGTTGACTTTTGGTTTCAGCTTCGGTCGGCCTATGTGCGCGATGGTCAAGCCGAAAGTCACTAAGGCGATGACTCCGGATACCTCGAAATAGCTTTGCGCCAGGAAGAAGGTCAGGTAGGTCGAGAGGATAATGATACTATTCTGTAATAATTCGTCCTTGTGGATTTGGGTGACAACCCAAATGCAGAGAAGAGCGGCGATCAGTCCGGTGAGGATACCGCCGAAAACGACCACCATAAAGTCCGCTACTGGAGAACTGGATGCTCCCGCGGTTGTATAGGCGCCAAAAAAGAGCATGAAGAGGACGATACCGGTCCCGTCGTTCAACATGGACTCCGCGTCGACTAATGTAGAGAAGCGCTTGCTTGTCCCCAGTTCTTTCAAAAGGGCGACGACGGCGACAGGGTCGGTCGCGCTGATCAAGGCTCCGAACATGAGGGCGAAACTCCAGTTCCAGTTTGTCTCGATCGGCAGGAGATAAAATATGCCCATGACGAGCGCGGCCGTCAGGAACATCGCGATGACAACGCCTGGTACGGATAACAAGGTGGCGTTGGTCAGCGTTTTGCGGAATATGTGCGTGTCCAGCTCATAGGCGGCATCGAAGATCAAGATTGGCAGGAAGATATAAAGAATCGCGTCAGGATCAGCATTGCCGGCACTGTCGATCGCGGACTTCAATATCTCATTGTCGCTTAGGATCCCGGTTCGGTCGAGAAGTCCGACAATGATACCGAAGGCGAAAAGCCCGACAGTATAAGGGATCGTGCTGTTCGTCTTTTTCAGGACTACTTTCAGGATAGCGCCTACCATCAGGCTGATAATAATGAAACTCAAGGGAGCCAATAATTGATATGTTTCCATAATAAAGCTGTTAGATGTTCCTTATTCGTTTGAATTATGACAAAGTTAGTGGTTATTGATTGAAATAATGAGTGAACCGCAAAAAGTTTTGGGTGGACGGGCCTGCTTTTTTAGGGCACGCGATGGAGCGGTTTCGGATTTTATCATGTACATTTGAAACCTAATACAGAATTTACTATTATGAGCGGAATACCTAATTTAAAAGACTTGGTGTTCAGGGACACGCCTTTCGCCAACCTGATGAACAAGCGCATCTATAACGTGTTGCTGATCGCGACCAAATATGACGCTTTCATGTTGGAGGACGACGGGCGGGTCGATGAGCAGATATTTAATGAATATACCTCGTTGAGCTTGCGTTATCCGCCCCGGTTCACGCAGGTGACTACCGAGGAGGAGGCGTTGGCTGAGTTGAAGGACCGAAACTTCGAGCTGATTATCTGCATGCCGAATATGGACAACCGGGATATTTTCTCGGCGGCCAAGGAAATCAAGCAGCTGTATCCGGCCATCCCGATCGTGGTGTTGACCCCTTTCTCGAAGGAGGTCTCGAAGCGGATGGCCAACGAGGACTTGAGCGCTATCGACTATGTGTTCAGCTGGCTGGGCAACTCTGAGTTGCTGCTCGCCATCATTAAGCTGATTGAGGATAAGATGAACGCGCCATACGATACGCAGAGTGTCGGTGTGCAGATCATCATGCTGGTCGAGGATTCGGTGCGTTTCTATTCGTCCGCCTTGCCGCATCTTTATAAGTTCGTGCTCGAGCAGAGCCAGATGTTTGCCAAGGAGGCGCTGAACGGTCACCAGCAGACGTTGCGTATGCGTGGCCGCCCCAAGATCAAGCTGGCCCGTACTTATGAGGAGGCGATCCGCATCTTCGAGCAATACAAGGATAACATGTTGGGCATCATCTCGGACATGAGCTTCATGCGCGACGGGGCGAAGGATCCTTATGCGGGTTATAAATTTGGTCAGTACGTTCGGAAGACGGGATTGATCATCCCGTTTGTCCTCGAGTCGTCGGAGTCGAGTAACCGGGTTTACGCACAAGAGCTGGGCGCCTCTTTTATCGACAAGAATTCGAAGAGCTATCCTCAGGATTTGCGTAAGAAGATCATGCAGCGTTTTGGCTTTGGTGATTTCGTGATCCTGAACCCGCAGACCAAGGAGGAGATCATGCGTATCAAGGACCTGAAGGACCTGCAGCGGAAGATCTTCCGGATCCCGGACGACTCGCTGGTTTATCATCTTTCGCGAAATCATTTCTCCCGTTTCTTCTATTCACGGGCGATGTTCCCGCCCGCCGAGGTGCTGAAACATGTGGACGTGAGCGATTACAAGGATATGGACGAGGCGCGCAAGCTGATCTTCGACCTGATCGTGCAATACCGGCGGATGAAGAACGCGGGCGTGGTCGCCGTTTACAAGAAGGACCGTTTCGACGAGTACAGCAACTTCGCCCGCATCGGCGAGGGCTCGTTGGGCGGAAAAGGACGTGGCCTGGCTTTCATTGGGGCGATGATCAAGCGCTATCCCCGTTTGGAGCGTGAGAACTTCGCTGTCAATATCCCGAAGACGGTCGTGATTTGTACCGATATCTTCGATGAGTTTATGGAACGGAATGAGCTTTATTCCATCGCGCTCAATGATATTGATGACGAGACGATTCTTCGCTATTTCCTGCGTGCCAGCCTGCCCTCCCGGTTGATCGAGGACTTGATGGCCTTTTTCGATGTCGTGAAGGGGCCGATCGCCATCCGTTCGTCCAGCTTGTTGGAAGATTCGCATTACCAGCCTTTCGCCGGCATCTATTCAACCTATATGGTGCCGAAGATCGAGGAGAAGTATGAGATGCTGCGGGTAGTGAGCGACGCGATCAAGGCGGTCTATGCTTCGGTGTTCTATCGTGACAGCAAGGCTTATATGACGGCGACCTCCAATCTGATCGACCAGGAGAAGATGGCGGTGGTGCTCCAGGAGGTGGTGGGCAACCGCTACGAGGATCATTTCTATCCGACGATCTCGGGTGTGGCCCGTTCGTTGAATTTCTACCCGATCGGCAATGAGAAGGCGGAGGATGGCATCGCCAATATCGCGTTGGGCTTGGGTAAATATATCGTAGATGGTGGCTTGACGTTGCGTTTCTCGCCCCGGCATCCACACAGTATTTTGCAAATGAGTACGATGGATTTTGCCCTGAAAGAGACGCAGACCCGTTTTTACGCGTTGGACCTGAAGAACACGGCGGAGAATTTCTCCGTAGACGACGCCTTTAACCTCGTCCGTTTGGGCCTGAAGGACGCGGAAAAGGAGGGTTCGCTTAAATATATTGTCTCGACGTATGATCCATACGACCAGATCATCCGGGATGGTTATTATCCGGGTGGGCGAAAGATTCTCTCGTTCGTGAATATCCTTCAGCACGATGTCTTTCCGTTGGCGCAGACGCTCGATCAGTTGTTGCAGATCGGTCAGTCGGAGATGGGACGCCCGGTAGAGATCGAGTTCGCGGTCAATATCGACCAGTCGGATCCGAAGAAGGCGGCCTTCTACCTGTTGCAGATCCGGCCGATTGTGGACAACAAGGAGGTAATGGACGAGGACTTGACGGCCATTGCCGACGAGGAGACCATCTTGCGCTCGACCAGTGTCCTGGGGCATGGCATCATCAATAACGTGCAGGATGTGGTCTATGTCAAGACTGGTGCCTTCAATTCGGCCAACAACCAGGCGATCGCTTACGAGATTGAGAAGATCAACCGGGGCTTTACCGATAAGGAGCAGGGTTACGTTTTGGTAGGGCCGGGCCGGTGGGGCAGCAGCGACCCCTGGCTAGGTATTCCGGTCAAGTGGCCGCATATCAGCAACGCGCGGGTGATCGTCGAGTGCGGGCTGGAGAACTACCGGGTCGACCCGAGCCAGGGAACCCATTTCTTCCAGAATCTCACCTCGTTTGGCGTGGGCTATTTCACCATCAACCCCTTCAAGGGCGACGGCCTTTTTGATGAGGCCTGCCTGAACGCGATGCCCGCCGTGACCGAGACGGAATATTTGCGCCACGTCCATTTCGACCATCCGATCGTGATCAAGATGGATGGCAAGCGGAGCCTGGGCGTGGTGATGAAGCCCGCCGGGGTATAGAATATCGGTATATTCTTCCCTCCGGCGCTTGCGGCGACGCGGAATATCGGTATATTCTTCCCTCCGGCGCTTACGGCGACGCGGAATATCGGTATATTTTCCCCTCCGGCGCTTACGGCGACGCGGAATATCGGTATATTCTGCTTCCGGGTATCTGTTTTTATCCGGAATATATGTATATTCGGGAAAAATTTTGTTAGATCTTAAATATCGAATCAGATGGCAGAGCAAATTACATTCCTTTCGCTGAGCAATTCCACGATCGGATCGACTAGCGATTTTCATTCCAACGTATGTAAATTGATCGACGGCGCGACACCTGCCGCCTTGCATATCGAGGATCTCTATCCGGCCTATAAGACGGCAACCGGAACCCTCGCCAGCGTGGTGAACCGCCGTACGGCTTTCGTCTCCACCGAGGCATTGAAGAGAGCCGACCAGCGTCGCGACCGGGGATGTGGCACGACGATCAACGTGGTGAACGCCTTCAAGAACAGCCTCGTGACGGCCAAGAGCGAGGCCGCCGCGTTTCTTGCCCCGCAACTTGCCCCGTATCGGGGGATCGGCCACCACGAGTACTCGAAGCAGACGGCTGAGGTAAAGGGGATGCTGGCCGTGCTGAACGACCCGGCGAACGCCGACGCGGTGGAGGCGCTGGGCCTGACCGACGACGTGGCCGAGCTGGCCGCCGCCAATGCCGCTTTCGAGGAGCTGTTCGCCCAAAAGGCGGCTGAGTTGGCGGACCGTGCGCCGGTCAGCGCGCTCGATTCCGCCGAAGTGACGCGCGACGCGAACGCCCGCTACGAGAAGATCGTGCAGGTGGTGAACGCCTACGCCATCGTCAGCCCCACGGAGGAAATCAACGGCTTCATCCACGACCTGAACGGCTACATCGCCGCCTATGCCCTCATCGCCGGCGGCTCGTCGAAGCCCTCCGGTTCCACCACCGATCCTGAGGAACCGGAGAAGCCGGAGGAACCGACCGACCCTGAGGAGGGCGGCGGGACGCCGGGCGAGATCTAAGGCCGGCTCCAGACGCGACGCTCCGGGTCTCCCCACGACGGGAGGCCCGGAGCGTTCGTTTTGGGGCATCTTCCCCAGAGGAGCCGCGCCGGCTAGCGGCCGTTCTGCCGCAGCCACTCGTCGGCCTGGGCCAGCGTTTCCGGTTTACCGATGTCGATCAGCTTTAAGCCCTCTTGCGGGTAGGCCCGAATGTCGGTGCGGGCGCAGATCGAGAGGTAAAAGTTGATGATCGAGAACTTGCCGGTCCACTCATCCATGATGTCGAGCAGTTTGGGAGAGATGACGTGGATGCCGCCGAACGCGTATTCCTGATATTGCTTGGGATCGAAGTAGGGGTAAAATGATTTTACCTCGCCGGTCTCGTTATTGTGCCAGCCACAAAGCTTGTTCTCCTTATTGAATAACAGGTAACGGGCGGTCTTCCGTTGGCTGACCAACAGGGTCGCGGTAGCTCCGCTCTTCAGGTGGTTTTCGTAAAGCTGCCGAAGATCGACGTTGGAGAAGATGTCCACGTTGTGCACCAGGAAGGGCTCGTTGCCCATCAGGAACGGCGTTGCCTTTTTGATGCCACCGCCCGTGTCGAGCAGGTAGTCCCGCTCGTCGGAGATGTGGATCGTCAGGCCGAAATTGTTGTTGGCTTTCAAATAGTCGATAATCTGTTGGCCGAAATGATGGATGTTGATGACGATCTCATTGAATCCGGCCTCTTTTAGCTTGAGGATGACCAGCTCGAGCATGGTCTTTCCCCCGACCTCCACAAGCGCTTTGGGTTTGTTGTCGGTCAGGGGTTTCAGCCGGGTGCCTAATCCGGCCGCGAATATCATAGCTTTCATAGTGTGGATTTAAATAGTTGTTCGATATTTTGTTCTCTGTGTGTCAAGCTGACCTTCACCCCGAATTTCTGGTGGAGATGTTCCGCCAGGTGCTGGGCCGAGTAGACGGAGCGGTGTTGTCCGCCCGTACAGCCGAAGCAGACCATCAGGTTGGTAAAGCCTCGGTCGAGGTAGCGTTTTACTGAGGCGTCGACCAGGTCATAGACGTGCTCCAGGAAGACGGTAATCTCGCCATCCTCCTCGAGGAAGCGGATAACCGGCTCATCGAGCCCCGTGAAATGGTTGTAACGCTCGTACTTGCCCGGGTTGTTGATGGCACGGCAATCGAAGACGAATCCGCCACCGTTGCCGGTCGGGTCGTTCGGGATGCCTTTCTTATAGGCGAAGCGGACGATCTTCACCGCGAGCGTGCGTCGTTGCAGGTCGTCGGAGAATTGTTTCAGCTCAGTCAGCTCCCGTAGCAATCCGCACAGGTAGGGATATTCCGGATAATCCTGCTTGAGCAGTTGCCGCAGGTTCTCGATCGCGAAGGGGACACTCTGTATGAAGTGCGGCTTCTTCTCGAAATAGCCCCGGAAACCGTAGGCTCCCAATACCTGCAAAGTCCTGAACAGCACGAAGTGACGCAACTGGCTGAGGAAATATTTCTCGTCGACCGGCATATATTTCCGGAGGGCCTCAATGTAATCCAATAACAATTCCTGTCGCAAGTCTTCCGGATATTTCGCTTTCGCTTGCCAGAGGAAAGAGGCGACATCATAATAAACCGGTCCTTTGCGTCCGCCCTGGAAATCGATGAACCAGGGATGCCCGTCGCGGATCATGACGTTGCGCGACTGGAAATCACGATACATGAAGGTAGCCGACTGGTTACGCAGCAGCACGTCGCTCATCTTCAGGAAGTCGTCCTCGAGACGGTTCTCCTGGAACTCCATGCCGGTAGCCTTCAGGAAACAGTATTTGAAATAGTTCAAGTCCCAGAGGATTGACCGCTGGTTGAACTCCTCTTGCGGATAGCAATAAGAGAAATCGAAGCCGTCGGAACCCATAAACTGGATCTCGGGCAGTTTCGTGATGGTCTGGCGAAGTAACGTTTTCTCGCTCTCATCGAAGACACTGCTTTTCCGTCCCTTCTCGATCGCGTCAAAAAGGAGCGTGTCGCCCAAGTCCTCCTGGAGATAGAAGGATTGGTCGTTCGATTGGGCGTAGACTTCCGGCATGGGCAGTCCCTTTTGGCGGAAATGATCGGCCATATAAATGAAGGCGCGGTTTTCCTCTATGGAAGTGCCGCTGACGCCAATCAGGGTTTGTGGGCCATGAAGACGGAAATAGCGGCGGTTAGAGCCCGACGAGGGCAATTCTGTCACCTCTTCCGCCTCGTGGCCGGTGTATGTTCGGTAAAGATTCTTGATCTGTTCTGTTATCATAATTATATATCCAACGTGTCGTATGTTTAGCTTTCGTATGATCGCGAAAATAGGGCTTTCGTTTCATTCTGCAAATAGGAAAAGGCGCCGCTTTTAATGAGAAGCGCTGATTATTCTTATGCTTGAGGTCGGGTGATCCGGATCGAGTGATCATGGTCGTCAATCATGGAGGGACGATGAGTGACGATGATGATGGTCTTACCCGTAGCGAAGGCTTTGAGGCGGGAGATAAGTGTGCGTTCGGTCTCACTGTCGAGAGATGAGGTTGGCTCGTCGAGCAGCAGGAGTCCGCCAGGTCGTAAAAGTCCGCGGGCAATGGCGATCCGTTGAGCTTGTCCTTCACTCAATCCGGCGCCTCGCTCGCCACAAAGGGTGTCAAGACGATCGGGCAGTTGCCAGACAAAGTCGGCGGCCGCGGCATGGAGCGCTTCCGCTAATCGACGGTCATCGGCTTCGGGGTCGCCCATCAGCAGATTGTCTCGTATCGTACCGCTCATCAGCGTGTTGCCTTGGGGAACATAGATGATGTTACAGCGTGTTTGGGGCGAGGCCGGCAGAGAGCGTGTCGCGTTGTAGACCGTGATACTTCCTTGGTCGGGCCTGAGCAGGGCGAGCATCAGGCGAATCAAGGTACTCTTACCCGCACCGGTCTCGCCAACGATAGCGGTGAGACTGCCCGGATGGAAATCGTGGGAAAAGCCTCGTGTTATCGGACGGTCGCTGTCGGGATAGGTGAAATCGACAGCCTCAAGCCGGATGCCGACAGCTCCTTCTAACAGGACTGGAGAATCGTCCGCCTCACTTTCTGGTTGAAGACGATCTATCTGTTCCAGCCGTTCGATCGAGGCGAGCGCTTGTACAAATACGGGAATTTGACGGGCGAGGTCTACAATGGGCCGTTGTACTTGGGCGACCAATTGGAGGAAAGCGGTCAGCATACCGAAAGTGACGGCACCACTCCTTAATCCGAAGATGCCCCAAAGGAAAGCGGTAGCGTAGCCAGCGGCGAATCCAGCCTGTACGACCGTATTTGAGAAGAGCGTGTAGTCTGTTCGGCGGGTGACATGTCCCAAAAGTTCCTCTTGCTTGTCCGCCAGGCGATTGATGACATTATCGGTACGTTCAAGTGTCCGTACCAACACACGGTGTTGCAGGTTCTCTTGCATGAGACTCTGGATCTCGCTCTCCGAGGAGCGGATATCGTGGGTCAGGCGGCGTGTCCGTCTGAGGTAACGTTTACTGGCGACAAGGGCGATCAACATGATTATCGGCAAAAGAACAGCCAGGCGCTGGTCGAGAAGAAGCAGGAAGGTTGAGGCACTTACCAGTTGGATGCCTGTGACGAACGCGTCGGGCAGGTTCTTGCAGAGCGCTTCAGTCGTGAGTCGTACATCTTCTTCCAGACGATTCATGACATCGCCCGTATGAAGCCGTTCCCGCCCATCCCAACGGCTGGTCAGGACAGTCGTGAAGAGTCGTTGGCGCAGTCGGTTCTTGAGACGGGCAACGTTGAGATTACCCAAACGGTTCTCGACTACGGCCAGGACTAATTGGAGAATGAGACTGCCAATCAGCAAGGCAATAGGCCAGGCGATCGAATCGGCCGTCTTGACGGTTACACTATCGACCAATTGTTTGCTCACCCAGACAAACAGGAGAGAGGCACTCACGTAAGCCGTACCGACAAGAGCCTTTAGCAGGATAGCTTGTCTTGAACCTTTAACGGCTCGCCACACCCAGCGAAGAGTGGAGATCGTTCTCATTTCGCTTGTCTTTTAAAGATATCTTTAATGACCTGGCCGCTTCCGATGATGAGGTGTGAAGTCGCCTTCTGTGCCATCTCTGCCGGACAGACGGCGCTGAACGCCGAAAAGAGCAAGCGCGAGCGCTTCAACCGCATCGTGCTGATGCACGCCAACCATCGTGAAGAGCTGGACGCCGCCTACGCGGGCGAGATCGTGGCTGTTGTTGGCCTGAACAACACCAGCACCGGCGATACCCTCTGCGATGAAAAGGCCCCCGTTATCCTGGAATCGATCGACTGCCCCGATCCCGTCATTCAGGTTGCTATCGAGCCCCGCTCCAAAGCTGGCATGGAAAAGATGTCCATCGCCCTGCAGCGCCTGGCTGAAGAGGATCCCACCTTCCGCACCTGGACCGATCATGAGACCGGCCAGACCATCATCGCCGGCATGGGCGAACTGCACCTGGAAATCATC
>USAD01000085.1 GCA_900552415.1 uncultured Parabacteroides sp. | reverse complement strand
GTTATACCCGAATCACGTGTGATCAGGATTTTCCGCTCTCAAGCCGTTTGAGCAAGTGGGGAGCGAACGATGACGTGACTTTCCGCCATTTGTTGGAGGATTTGTCCGCACGTCCTGTTGATGGCGCGCCGTGGCTGACTACTTTTTTGACCTTGAGTAGTCATGAGCCGTTTGAGGTGCCTTATCATCGCTTATCGGATCCTTATCTGAATTCAGTCGCGTTTACCGACAGTTGCTAGGGTGCGTTCATTGATGGCCTGAACGAGCTACCGGTTTGGAAGAATACATTGGTGATCCTTGTTTCGGATCATGGCTTCTGCTATCCGGAGAATTTGACCAATTATGAACCTCGCCGTTATCATATCCCGATGTTGTGGTTAGGTGGTGCTGTGGCGGCTCCTCGAAAAGTAGAGACCTTCGCTTGCCAGACCGATCTGGCGGCTACTTTATTGGGACAACTGGGGCTTCCGGTTGATCGTTTTACTTTCAGTAAGAATATATTCTCACCATCAGAGCCTCATTTTGCCTTTTATACCTATAATAATGGGTTTGGCATAATTGATACGACGGGCTATTCCGCTTTTGATAACGAGGCGGGCCGTGTGTTATCGACAAAGGCTTCTCCGGCGGGTGAGGCCCTTCGCGTGGATAAGGGCAAAGCTTTGTTACAGACCTTATACGATGATTTGGGAAGCCGATAAGCTGGCTTGGGCCCGAACAAGAGGCCTCAATAATATCTTTTATTTGATTTTTAAATGCTATTAGGAAATTAATCGCTAATTTTGTGCTCTAAAACATTAACGTAACATATTATCAAAGATGGCTGCGACTAAAAAAATTAAGAGAGCGTTAGTCTCTGTCTTTCACAAAGAGGGATTGGATGAGATTTTGAGAAAACTTCATGAGGAAGGTGTTAGTTTCGTGTCAACTGGTGGCACTCAATCGTTTATAGAATCTTTAGGTATCCCTTGCGACGCTGTCGAGGATTTGACGGGTTATCCTTCTATATTGGGTGGTCGCGTTAAGACTTTGCATCCGAAAGTGTTTGGTGGCATCTTGGCTCGTCGTGAGAACGAGGGTGACCAGGCCCAGCTGTCGGAATATGAAATTCCTGAGATTGATTTGGTGATTGTCGACCTGTATCCGTTTGAGGAGACTGTAGCCTCTGGCGCTGATGAGCAGGCGATTATCGAGAAGATTGATATAGGCGGTATCTCGTTGATCCGTGCGGCCGCCAAGAATTTCAAGGATGTGGTGATTGTTGCCTCAAAAGCGCAATACGCTCCTTTGATGAATTTGTTGAATGAGAAGGGTGCTGAGACGACATTAGAGGATCGTAAATGGTTCGCTAAGGAGGCATTCGCCGTTTCTTCCGGCTATGATTCAGCTATTTTCAACTATTTCGACGATCGTGCGGGTTCGCATTTCCGTGCGACGGTTGATGAGCCGATGCACTTGCGTTATGGTGAGAATCCTCATCAGGCGGCTAAGTTCTATGGCAAATTCAATGATATGTTCGAGCAGGTTCATGGTAAGGAGATCTCCTATAACAACTTGCTTGATGTTGATGCGGCTGTGAACTTGATCGATGAGTTTGATGAGTTGACTTTCGCTATCCTGAAACATAATAACGCTTGTGGTATCGCTTCTCGTGGTAATATCCTGGAGGCATGGAAAGAGGCCTTGGCTGGTGATCCGGTTTCCGCTTTTGGTGGAATCTTGGTTACGAACGGAACGATCAACGCGGAGGCAGCGGAAGAGATCAACAAGATTTTCTTCGAGGTTATTATCGCTCCGGCTTACGATCCTGAGGCGTTGGCTATTCTTGAGCAAAAGAAGAACCGCATCATCTTGGTTCGTAAGGAGTGCAAGACTTGCCCGATGCAGTTCCGCTCATTGTTGAATGGCGTATTGATGCAACAGAAAGACTTGAGCATCCAGAGCGAGGCTGATTTGGAGCCGATGACCGTAAAACGTCCGACCGCTCCGGAAATTGAGGATTTGTTGTTCGCTAATAAGATCGTGAAGAACAGTAAGTCTAACGCGATCACTTTGGTGAAGAACAAGCAATTGTGCGCAAGTGGTGTCGGACAGACTTCACGTGTTGACGCGTTGAAGCAGGCTATCGAGAAGGCAAAATCATTCGGATTCGACTTGAATGGCGCGGTTATGGCTTCTGATGCGTTCTTCCCGTTCCCTGATTGTGTTGAGATCGCTGATAAGGCAGGTATCACGGCGGTAATACAGCCGGGTGGCTCAATCAAGGACAATTTGTCTGTAGAGTATTGTGATGAGCATGGCATGTCGATGGTGAAGACAGGCGTTCGTCATTTTAAACATTAATATTTTAAGGGGATTCAAAAATGGGATTATTCTCTTTTACCCAAGGAGTCGCTATTGATTTGGGAACGGCGAACACGATCATTACGATCAACGATAAGATCGTGGTCGACGAGCCTTCGGTTGTAGCGCTCGATGCCCGTACGGATAAAGTGCTGGCGGTCGGTAAGGTCGCTCGTGAGATGTACGAGAAGACACATCCGAATATCCGCACGATCCGTCCGTTGCGTGAGGGCGTGATTGCCGATTTCTATGCGGCAGAGCAGATGATTCGCGGCTTCATCAAGATCGCGAGTGGTCGCAAACGTTGGTTTTCACCTTCGTTGCGTATGGTGATCGGTATCCCTTCTGGCAGTACGGAGGTGGAGATCCGTGCGGTGCGCGACTCTTCAGAACATGCGGGTGGACGTGATGTCTATATGGTGTTCGAGCCGATGGCTGCCGCTATTGGTGTTGGTATTGACGTATTGGCCCCAGAGGGCAATATGATCGTGGATATAGGTGGTGGTACGACAGAGATTGCCGTGATCTCATTGGGTGGTATCGTGTCGAATAAGTCTATCCGTATGGCCGGTGACGACTTGACGGCGGATATTATGGAGTATATGCGTCGCCAGCATAACGTGCGTGTGAGCGAGCGTATGGCTGAGCGTATCAAGATCAATGTCGGATCGGCATTGACGGTATTGGAAGACGCTCCTGAGGATTACGTGATCCATGGTCCTAACCAGATGACTGCCCTGCCGATGGAGGTTTCTGTCTCTTATCAGGAGATCGCCCATTGTTTGGATAAGTCTATCTCGAAGATTGAGGCGGCTATCTTGAGCGCCTTGGAGCAGACTCCACCTGAGTTGTATGCCGACATCGTGAAGAATGGCGTTTATCTGGCTGGTGGTGGTGCCTTGTTGCGTGGTTTGAGTAAACGTTTGCGCGACAAGATGAATATTGAGTTCCATGTGGCGGATGATCCGTTACGTGCGGTAGCTAAGGGTACGGGTATTGCCCTGAAGAATATAGATAAGTATAATTTCCTTATTCGATAAGTAACAGCCAATAAGGGACGTGCCGAAGTCATGTGTTCTGTCGCATGGTGAAGCGTGTGCCTTATTGGCTTTTGTCTTTCTGTTTGTTGTATGCGGAAACTGCTGGAGTTTTTGGTCCGGATAAAGCATTGGTTCCTGTTCTTCCTGTTGGAGGCGGTCTCGATCTTTCTGGTCGTTCGTGATAACGCTTACCAGCGGAGTGTATTTTTTAGTTCCGCTAATGTTGCCATCGCGCATATCACCTCACTAACCTCTTCCGTATATTCATATATGGACTTGAAGACGGCAAACAAGGAATTGCTTGAGGATAATGGAAGACTTGAGCAACAATTGCTTGAGCTCCAGGATCAATTGGATGCGCTGGTCGCTGACACGACGGCGTTTGAGGGTATGGCTCCCGACACGTTGGATACAAAGGAGGAGTTCCCTTACTCGTTTATCCTGGCGGAGGTGGTTAATAATAGCGTGAATCAGGTCTCCAACTATATTACGATCAATAAGGGACGGGAAGATGGAGTCCGGCAAGATATGGGTGTTGTTTCCAATAAAGGTATAGTTGGTATCGTGTCGGTTGTTTCTGACCATTTTGCCGTGATAATCCCTTTGTTAAACCCCAAATCGCATTTGAGTTGTCGGTTAAAGAATAGTGATTATTTTGGCTCTTTAAGTTGGGATGGTCGTGATGTCCGTTGCGCTTCATTGGATGAGTTGCCCAGGCATACGGTATTTAATGAGGGAGATACTGTCGTGACGAGTGGTTATTCCGCCGTATTCCCGAAGGGGATCATGGTGGGGACGGTTATCTCGGAAGAGGAAGGAGACGATGAGGATTTCCGGTCGTTGAAGGTTAGTTTATCCACTGATTTCTCGACGTTGAGAATGGTCCGGGTTATTCGTAATTTTTATCAAGAGGAACAGGTCGCTATAGAGAAGGAGGCTCGAAAGAATGATAAATAATTTGATTAGGGGACTATTGTATGTGATCGTATTTGTCTTGTTGCAAGTCTTGTTCTTGAATAACATCCATTTTCTGAGGATCGCTACCCCGTTCTTGTATCTTTATGTCATTTTGCGCTTGCCTTTGGGCGAGTCCCGGTCGGGCATTTTATTGTTCTCGTTTTTCTTGGGATTGTTGGTCGACCTTTTTGGGAATACGGCGGGAATGCATGCCTTTGCGACGACATTCGCCGGTTTCTGCCGTGAGCCGTTGATCCGGTTATGGAATGGTAAGGATTTACCTGCGGGAGCCATTCCTTCGTCGAAGGTGTTTGGCATGGGGGGCTATTTACGCTATGCCTTAAGCGTCATATTGATCCATCATACAATGGTTTTTGGGATCGAGTCGTTGACATTGTTTGATCCCTTCTTCTTGGTTATCCGGATTTTGGGTAGTGTCTTGTTGACATTTATATTGGTTTGTATTTTTGAGGGATTTAATGTAGTGCGTCAGAAAAGTGGAGAATAACACGAAATACGCTTATACGGGCAGGCGTTACGTGATCGCTGGTGCCGTCATCCTTCTGGTCGTTATTTATGTGATTCGCCTGTTTTATTTACAAGTGATAGAGAGCGACTATAAGGCTTGGGCCGATAGTAACGCCTTTCTGAAAAGGACTGTCTATCCGTCTCGTGGCATCATGTATGATCGGGCTGGCAAACTGGTGGTTTATAACCAACCGGCCTACGACGTGATGTTGATCATGCGAGAGGTGCAGCCTTTTGATACGCTTGATTTATGCCGGACGCTCGATATTACGAAGGAGCAATTCGACAAGCGGATCTTGGAGATCAAGGATCGTCGTCGGAATCCGGGTTATTCCTCTTATGTCCCGCAGTTCTTCTTTAGCCAGATCTCTACCGAGAATTATGGGGTTTTACAGGAAATGTTATATAAGTTCCCCGGGTTTTATACCCAGAAACGAACGGTCCGTGAATATGCCTATCCTAATGGAGCCTTGGTATTGGGGAATGTCGGCGAGGTTAATAAACGGGATATCGAGTCGGATTCCTATTATGTGCGGGGCGATTATGCCGGACGTACAGGGATTGAGAGCTCGTATGAGAAATGGTTGAGAGGAGTCAAGGGTGTCGAGATCCTTTTGCGCGACGCGCATGGACGTGTGCAGGGGCGTTATGAGGAGGGACGGCATGATATCGCTCCCCAAGCGGGAAAAGACCTGACACTTTCATTGGATATGGAACTTCAGGCTTATGGTGAGAAATTGATGAGTAATAAGTTGGGCGGTATTGTCATGATCGAGCCGGAGACAGGGGAAGTGCTTTGCATGGTTTCGTCGCCTACGTTTGATCCGGGAATCCTGGTCGGTAGGGAACGGGGAAAGAATCACCTGGCCTTACAGAAGGATCCCTTGAAGCCTTTGTTTAATCGTCCGTTGATGGCGCAATATCCTCCGGGATCGACTTTCAAGCCTACGCAAGGATTGATTTTTCTGCAAGAGGGTGTGATCACGCCCGAGACACGTTATACGTGTGCTCATGGTTATACGTTTTTGCACGGAAAACCGGCTTGCCATGGTCATCCATCTCCATTGAATCTGGTCGGGGCGTTAGCGACCTCCTGTAATTCATTTTTCCCTTGGGGATTGCATGACATGTTGGATAGCCGGCAACGCTATCCTTCCATCCAACAGGGCTTTGATACTTGGAAGGATTATATGGTCTCGATGGGCTATGGCTATAAGTTGGGAATCGATTTGCCGGGAGAAAAGCGTGGTTTCATCCCGAACAGCAAGTTTTATGATAAGGTTTACCATAAACGATGGAACTCGAGCACCATCATCTCGATCGCGATCGGTCAGGGCGAGATTTTGGCGACTCCTCTGCAAATTTGTAACTTGGCCGCGACGGTGGCGAATCGTGGGTATTTCATAACGCCTCATGTCGTGAAGAAGATCCAGGACGTGCCGTTGGACTCACTTTATACGGAGCGTCGTTATACGAAGATCGACCAGCGTTATTACGAGTATATCGCCGAGGGTATGCGAGGCGCTGTTACCGGAACCGCTTTTGGTGGCACCTGCCGAGGAGCGGCATTGCCGGATATAGAGGTTTGTGGTAAGACCGGAACGGCGGAAAATCCTCATGGCAAGGACCATTCCATTTTTATGGGATTCGCGCCTTATCATGGTCCTAAGGTGGCGATCGCCGTGTTTGTGGAGAACGCTGGTTTTGGTGCTACATACGCCGTTCCGATCGGGAAACTGATGCTGGAGAAATATCTGAAAGGAGAGATCTCTGAGGCTAATAAAATGACGGAAGAATATATTGTTAATTCGGTTATCTTACCCAATGGCGCGTTATAGAAAGACGGAAATATGGAAATCGGTCGATTGGTTGACCATTTTGCTTTACCTGTTATTGATCGTGGCGGGGTGGTTCAGTATTTGTGGCGCCAGCTATGAATTTGACCACGTAGGCCTGTTCGATCCTTCGGGGCGTCCTGGCATGCAATTGATCTGGATAGCGACCTCCTTTGTCTTGATCTTCGTGATCCTGATGCTGGATAGCGATTTCTTCGACGTGTTCGCTTATTTCATCTATGGGTTTGTCGTGCTCCTGTTGATCGCCACGATCTTCTTGGCGCCTAATATCAAGGGATCGCATTCTTGGCTCGTGTTGGGGCCTATCCGTCTTCAACCGGCGGAGTTGGCGAAGTTCGCGACGGCGCTTGCCGTGGCAAAATATATGGATACGTATGGTTTTAAGTTGACAACCCCCAAGAATTTCCTGGTGACTCTGGCGTTGATTTTTGTCCCGATGGTTTGCATCTTGTTGCAACGTGAGACTGGATCGGCCTTGGTTTATCTTGCCTTTTTCCTGATGTTGTATCGAGAGGGAATGACTGGATATGTGCTTTTGGCTGGCATTTGCGCTATCGTCTATTTTGTGGTTGGCATGAAGTATGCGGATATCGTGGCGGGTATAACTCCGCTCGATCTTTTGATCGTATCTTGCTTGATCCTGGCGATTACGGTGGTGCTGATAGCCATTAACTCGAAAACGGGAAAGACGGCTAAGCGTGTCGTCATGTGTACTATGGTGTCTTTCGCTCTCGCTGGTCTTCTTTCCATTTGGGTCCCGGTGAATTTCGCCTGGGTCTCCTTGGCGCTTTTGGGTGGAGTGGTTATCTATCTGCTTTATCTCTCTATCCATTTATGGTTGTTACGCTATGCTTTGATAGCGACATTCTCGCTCTTGTCTATCGGGTTCCTTTTCTCGGTTAATTATGTGTTCAATGATATTTTGGAACCTCACCAGCAGGTTCGTATCTTGGTCTCATTGGGCCTTAAGGATGATCCTAGTGGAGCGGGATATAACGTGAACCAATCGAAAATCGCCATTGGCTCGGGAGGTTTCTCGGGAAAAGGATTCTTGAACGGTACGCAAACGAAGTTGAAATATGTCCCGGAACAGGATACGGACTTTATTTTCTGTACGGTTGGCGAGGAGCAAGGTTTTGTGGGGGCAACGGCGGTATTGATCCTCTTCGCGGTTTTCATATTGCGCCTTTTCGCCTTGGCGGAACGGCAGGATCGTGCTTTTGGCCGGGTATATGGCTATAGTGTCGCCTCCATCTTTTTCTTCCATCTGGTGATCAATATCGGGATGGTTATCGGATTGACACCGGTTATCGGCATTCCTTTGCCCTTTTTCAGTTATGGAGGTTCCTCCTTATGGGGCTTCACGATCCTTCTTTTCATCTTCTTGCGTCTCGACGCCTCCCGGAAGGAACGCTAGTCGGAAGCGACCATGAGCCGGAGGCCTATCTCCTGGATGCCCGGTAGGGAATCCTTGCGCATGCCTTGCCGGAAACCGAACGTGTATTGTCCTTCCATCGGGAATTTATATCGCTTTTTCAGGGAAAAGCTGGAATGGAATAGGGAAAAGCCCTGTCCATACCATTTCCCGTAATCGTCGGCAAGGAGAAATTCGACCGTATCTCGACGTAACGGACCGACCGGCATCTCTTCCGAGCAGAATAACCAAAGATTCTGGTATGGATAAAAGTTATTGTTACGAACCTCGAACGAGATATCATAGGCAACGGACGCGTCGGTGACCTCAAACGTGAAAAAATAGGTTTTCTCCTTATTCCACGACGTATTGTCTATCGCCTGGTATTGCTCGTAAACGACCTGATTCTCGCACGAGGCGAGAATCAGTAACAGGCATGACAAGACCGCCATCCAGAGGTTATTCCGCCGTTTGTGGGGCATTACCTCCATTATTGTTGTTGTTTGGCTTACGAGGCGGCTTAGCGGATTGGGCCTTAGGTCGCTTTTCGCCATTTCCTTGAGCCTTCTCAGGGTTGGCCTGAGGTTTCTTGGGGTTATTGCCTTGGGGCTTTTCTCCGTTATTGTTCTTTGGTTTCTCGTCGTTGCCTCCCTTGTTCTTTTGCTTGGGCTTATTGTTGTTTCCCGCCTCCTTGTCGCGGTTATTGTTCGCCCGGTTGTTGTTCCGGTTATTGTTTGCCCGGTTATTATTGTTGCCTCCGTTATTCTTCCGGCCATTTTCCTTGTTGTTATTATTCTTGTTTTCCGTAGAGGGCTTGTCCGAAGGCGCGTTTCCTTTTGCCGGAGTTGCCTCTTGCGGATTGTTATTGTTCGCCTGGTTATTCGCGTTACCATTGCCGCCAGAACGTTTCTTTTTCTTTTTCTTGACGGTATCGAAGCGGGTAACGCTCTCCTCCAGGATGTCTTGCGTATCTCGTTTGGGAGCTTGTTGCTTGGTATCCGCCTCCAAAGAGAGTGGCTTATTGCCCTTCTTGTTCATGTTTATCACCTCGAAGGCACGTTGCGCCGAGATCGTCACCAGGTTGGCGGCGATCGACTTATCTGTCGAGTAGGTGATCTCCTGCTTGAAGATATCCGTCTTGAAGTGGTAATAAGTATTGTCTTTCGTCTCAAGAGTGATCTCACGAGATGGCAATTTCTTTTGCGCCTCCACGTATGAGTCTACCTCATAGTTGATACAACATTTGAGTTTCGCGCATTGGCCGGCCAGTTTTTGCGGGTTCATGGAGATATCCTGGTAACGGGCGGCGCTGGTCGCTACTGAAACGAAGTTGGTCATCCAGCTGGAGCAACACAACTCGCGACCACAGGGTCCGATACCACCGATTCGTCCAGCCTCTTGCCGGGCACCGATCTGCTTCATCTCGATCCGGACACGGAAAGCTTCCGCCAGCACCTTGATCAATTGCCGGAAGTCGACACGCTCGTCGGCGATATAATAGAAAATCGCCTTGTTGCCATCACCCTGGTATTCGACATCGCCGATTTTCATGTTGAGACCTAGATCCGCGGCGATCTGGC
>USAD01000084.1 GCA_900552415.1 uncultured Parabacteroides sp. | reverse complement strand
CTGAATGGCGTGATAGAGATCATAACGCAGGTAGAGCGCCACCCGGTCGATGCACCATGCCAGGCTGGTGTGTGTGTTTAAGGCGTTGAGACAAACCCGGCCCGCGAACTCACCGAAATAACGGATGTTGGGATGCCACGGATGGGGAATCTCATTACCGGCAGTGTCGTGTGTCAGGAATCGGAACGCCACAGGTCCGTCAACACAGGGGTAATTGATCGGGAGATTGATCCGCATCCGGAAAATCGGGGCGAAGATAGGAGGATTGGATTCGCCTGGCTGGTTTAATCGGTCGATGCGTTCGACACCTTGAATGGAATGGATGTGATAGGTGACGAGATACGCTGTTGGCAGGCCTTGCGTGTTGCGTTCGAGGATTTGGTATTCGATCTCATTCCTTTTCTCCAAAGCCTGGTCCAGCTCGATCCATTCATGGAGCAGGCGCCTGTTTCGTCCGCTCAGTTGTTTGGGGTCGAACGAACGCCAATCGGGGGATAAAGACTCATTCATCATGTTACCTTTATCCTGGGAACGGGTCTGGGATGAGGAAGATCGTGTCGCCATTATTGACGTTATAATCCGCCAACGTTTGGTCGGTTTTGCCGATCCTGGGTCGCAGGACACGAATCTCGTTGATAATCGGGTCCTCTTTTCCGAAGAAATAGTCCAATGGCGCGCCGGTCTGGTCGATCGACGGGAAATCGAAGATCAGACGCCCGTCCTTGCCGATCGCGTGGCGCAGGTTGTTCATCAACGTGCTGAGTGGCGCGTGAGGGTTCACGACTCGGAATTTGACTTTCTTGTCTTTATATACGATATCTAAAAAGAAATCTTCCATTCGGATCTGTTTTATGTTGGTGCAAATGTAATAAATTTTTAAGTCTTATAAGAAGATCGCCGACAGTGCCTCAAAAACTTCAGGAGCGCTGTCTCCGGTCGTCGACATCGCCTCAAAAACTTTAGAAGCGTTGTTTCCGATCGTCGATTGCGCTTCAAAAACTTCAGGAGCGTTGTTTCCGATCGTCGATGGCGCTTCAAGAACTTTAGAAGCGTTGTTTCCGATCGTCGATGGCGCTTCAAAAACTTTAGGGGCCTTGTCGACGATTTTCGGTACTGCTCCCCGGCCAGCGGTTCCCTAAGCACCCTTTGGCGAATGGGGTTTTGCCACCTCGATATTGACATTGACCGGGAAAACATTCGTGCTTCTCACCTCGATCATCTTTTGGAGGATCAACTCGGTCATCGGGATTTTATCCACGAAATCGCGTTTGATGTAGACATTGTCCGTCAGGGAGATGTAGACTTGTGTCTCAAATCCGTAATGATGGCGCTCCGCCTTTTGGGCCTGTTTTACCTTGATACCGGCGATCATCTCGCTTGTGATGCCAAATCGTCTTTCCAGCTCGTTGTAGCATAAGATCTTGACATCGGCCGGCGTGACGATTCGGTCGTTCGTGATCATGTAATAACGAGCGAGGTTGTCTTGCGCGTTTTCGCTTTGGATCTCATCGTAACCGGGCATTGGGTTCGCCAATTGCCGGACGCTTTGGATGTAGGTATTCGCCAAGGGCGCGAAGTTGCTCTTGGCATTCAAGTCTGAATTGACTGAGCTGCCGTCGGTTGTCAGGTAGTTGACCTGGAGGCTCACCTCTTTCGGGTGGAAGCCACGGTCGTTCCTGAGCAGGAGATAAAGGCTGGACGTCAGTTCGGATGAGGATTTGGAGAGCCCATCCGAGATCTTTTTCAGCAAGGTATAGAATTGCTCCATAAACTTGCCCTCACGCAGTACCTCGATTTTCTGGAACGCGTAATAGTCGGACGAGAAGCGGCTGACCAGCGTAGAGGCCAACCGTGTCAGCTGTTCAGCGTTGAACCGGTCGGTGGCGACTCGCCGGATCTCGATTGGCGTCTCATGATAGAGCTGGTTGTCGTTGGGAGCGATCAAATGCAGGAATTGTTGCCTGTTGTTCTCTCCGGATAGCCGGGCGATGGGCGAGTTTGAGGAGAGAGTGACCGAGTGCTGGGTAACGTTGGCCAGGATCGTCGCGTTCAACGACAGTTGTTCCTTGTCGAACGTGAACTGGTCGTCAATCCCGATGAACTCGAAGATCAGTTCCTGTTTATCGAATGGTATATCGCTCCCTTTGTAACTGTCGATATAAAACAGCCGGGCGTTTTGCTGGGCGAACAGGTCGAACCAGGTATTGCTGGCCTGATAGGTGAGCGATTTGTTGTAAATCATGTTGTTGAGCGAAAAACACTCGTTGAGTGGCAGGTCGGTATAATCCCAGGGCTTGATGAGCGGCAACATAACGCCATTGGCGTAAAGCTTCAGGTCCTGGAAATGGGGATTGCCGATCAGGAAAGTCATCCCAGAGAGCTGTTTGATCGCTCCCTTGAGCTTGAGACTGACTTTCCAGCGCCGGTTGTCGACTCGTACGACAGATTGAACCTCGCCGTTGATTACCCGGGTCTTGAGAAGAGGGATAAAACCGTAGCTCGTATCGGGCAGGATGAAACCATTCCGTTGGTCGAGCGGTAGTTCCGGTATCCGGTCGTCAAGCCGGGCCTCCACAAGCGCGGTCGCAGGTAGGGGATGCGTTTTCTCGTAAGGGATAAGCAGGCGCGTCAGCTCGTCGAGGATCTCTTCCTGGAGTTGCTCAATCTCATTGTCGATCTCGTTGGCCTGATAGGCGAGAGCGGTCATGAATAGGGAGAAAACCGGATCCTGTTCGATGCCCTCCAGTTGCTCGCTGTTGAAGCCTCGTTGCCAGATGGCAACTGCCTCCTTGATGATCTCTTCCGCCCTTTGGCGGGTGTTGAATATATTTTGTCTCATTTGCTTCAGTGTTAGATGTCACGCGAGGGGAGATGTCAGTTCCAGATGTTGAGGCTGGTCGTGTATTTGTAAGCCTCGTTTGTTTCCAGGAGCGTTCCCTCGATGTTGACATGTATTTTTTTTAGGTTCTTGATATAGCTCATCGTGACGGAGACATTGGCAAGCCGTTTCTCGTAGGTCTCGATGGCTTTTTTCAGCTCGATCGCGAAGGTATTGACGCTCTTGGAGGAGCCGGAGACCTTCTTGTCGTAAAGCCCCGGGTCCTCATCCCCGATGGCGGAGTTGTAGATGACCCCTTCGTTCTCGTTGAAGATCTCGAATTTGAGATTATTGAAAACGAAACCGAATTGGCGATCGGCGACGCAACTTTGGCACGGCGTGGCCAGCAGGAGTTCGATGAACGCGTCGATCGCCTCCTTGGTGTTCTTGGCCCGGGCCAATTGGCCTTTCTCGATTCGCAATGGCAACAGGATACTCATGGCGGTCTAGATTAATGGCATAAATTCCTCTTCCTCCTCCTTCTCCTCAGGGACGTACAATGCCCTGTAAAGGCTGTCGTACAATGCCTTGAACAACTTCTCGAAGAGCTCTTCCGACAGTTCGCCGGCCAGCAGGTCGTGCAGCTCGCTCTTGAGGCGGTTGTTGACGTAGTCTGTCAGCTTGAGGGTCAGGTCGTCGGTGATTTCCGTATAGAGTTGCTCCCTGAGTGTCTCGTAGAGCTTGTCGTGCAATTCCGGATAGAGCCGTTCGTAGAGTTCCGCTATGATCTGCGCCTTTAAAGCGTCGAAATCAATGCTGTGATCCTCAAGAACAACTTTATCCAGGATGGAGATCGCCCCTTTGGCATATTGCTCGAGCCATCCCAGCCAACGGACGATGTCGTACTCGTTATAGGGTTGGAGTTCGGTTGGCGTCTCTGTGTTGGGCTTTACGATATAGTAATCGATCGCCCGGGCAATTTCGTCGGCCAGCTGGATGAAATGGGCGGTCCGGTTTTTCATGTCGTAACCTTCCAGCAGGTAGGCATAACGCTGGAAAGCCCTCTTGCCTTCACCGGATTCCAGGTTGGCGTGTTCGGCCACTTGCGAGATGGTTTCCGACAACTGCTTGAGATAGGGCTGGAAGCGGCTGTCCGACTGGAGATGCAGGCAGGGCGGGATATAATCGGGATCGATCGAGAAGATACCATCCTTTACCTTGAATTTCATTACCGGGAAACGGTCGCTTCCTTCCAGCTCATTCAGCGGATAGATTCCGAACTGGTATTCGGGGCGGACGAACGGGACCGCTTTCACGTCGAAAACAGTTTGGCCCTCGCCAAAGCCGCAGGCCAGGTAATATTCGTCGCCATAGACCAAAGGTATGGTAATGACGACCTTCTCGTCGATGTGCAGGATCTTTCCCGAGGGAAGGAGCGCCATACACTGTAGCCGTTCGATCTCCAGCTTGTTGCGGACGAATCCGCCTTGGCAGTTGAATTCAGTGAAGGGGATAAGTCCGAATTGGTTGCCGTTGACGGTCCGGCTCGCGACCTCTTGCCGACGGGCGAGGTTCTCGTCCATCTCGATGAAGGTCCGCTCGGAGATCGCCATGCCGGCTTTCCAGTCTATTCTTGAGTTGATATTCATAATTGTTCCTCTCGTGTCAATATGCTAGGTTGATGTATCTTCATTGTCCGATCTCAGTGTTGTAATCCAGTGTCAACGACTCTCCAAGGGTAAACGGCTGGCCGTGCTGCCTGATGCCGATGACGCAATGGGTGTCGAAGGGAATGAACCATTCGATAAGGAATTCCCGCAAGGGCGCGATCGCCTTATCCAGCTTGTCGTAGGCCTCGGCCGTCAGGTTGGGGACGATCAGTTGGAATTCGATGGCCGGGCAGGCGCAACGCTCATCCTCTTCCCAGGTATAGAGGCCCTTGTGTATCTCGACCTTGTGGTTGAACAGGCAGGCGAGCAGGTCGCGAATAAAACCGTAATTTGCCCGCAACTGGTTGACGAAAAGCAGGAAGGGCGCTACTCTCTGGATGTAGGGATCCTTTTCCTGTGTAATATCGTAGTGAAAATAATGCTTTAACAGGAAAACCAATTTCTTCTCCGAGAGCTGGGTAACCTGATTCTCAATGTGGAGCCGGAAACGGAAAGCGAGCGTGTCGACCGGTTTAAAGAGGGATCGTAGCAGCTCCTCCTTCTTTTTCAGGCGCTCATACTTCTGTTCAAAGTCATTTCCTTTCAGGGCATTGTCGTTGGCGATCACGCCTTGGGGCAACAATCGCAGGAAGCTGTCGCGTGCCAGGCGTACGGCTCCTTTCTCCTCGTCGATTGCCAGGATATCCTCACTGTAGTTCCGGTAAAAGGTACCGGCGCAATCCACCTCCCATTGGTCCATCCGGTCCGGATAGAGGTAGTTCAGCAAGAATTCGGCGCTGATCTCGTATAAGTTTGTCTCGTTCGTCATGGTTGCTCGCTTTTGGATAAGGTTCCTGAATAATGACGCTCGTCGGCCAGTTCGACGTAATGTTCCGTCTGGCCGGCGCTAACGTATAAGACGTCCCATGCCGGGATACCGACTTGCCCCAAGGTCAAGTCCGGATAGGGGAAATGGGCGTCTATACGTTTGATCTCATGTTGGAGCAGGGAATGGAATCGCCGATAGCTTAAATCGGGATCACTCTCCACAAGTTGCTCGATGGCGTAATCCGGTCGCATGGCGATGAATTTTCGCTCCTCCTCATCACGGGCAATGAGGTAATCCACGAAGGCGTGGTCTCGCAAGTGGATGGTCACCTCTTGGTTGCCAAACAATTGTGATAGACGTGTTAGGGCATCTTCGATTCTCAGGTCGGTCGTCAGCTCCGATTGCTCGATGGGTTGCCATTGCTCGTGAACGGGACAATCCTCGTCGTAGCCAACGAAGTCTACGATCCGGGCGGCCAGGTGTTGTCCCTCATAATAAAGCATCTTGCCACAGAGAGAGGTGAGTTGCCCATTGGCCAGCTCGTCGGGATGCAACAGCTTGATGGCCTCTTGTGCCTCGACTGCCCCGATGATGGAGGCAATGACCGGAGTCGTCGGCACGTGGCCGGCCTGTTCATTCCGCTTGATCGCCGAGGCGCATGAGAGGCGGTAGGAGAGATCCTTGAGCGCCTCAGGCCCCAGGTTGCAGGCGTAACAGTTCTTGCCGGGCATGAAGACACGGGCGGTTCCCTCAAGTCCGTCGATGCCGCCATCCACCCAGGGGACGTTGGCACGCATGCAGAGCCGGTTCAGGCAATAGCGGGCCCAACGGTTGTCTACGCACCCGACGACAACATCCATCCGTCGCAAAAGGCCAAATCCCACATCATGAGTGATGTCGCCCAACAGGGGCAATACCCGGATCTCGGGATTGATCTCCTGGATCCGTTCGGCCGCGACGAGCGCTTTAGGACGGCCCGCCTGGGCATCTGCCCGGTTGAACAGGATGGAACGGGTCAGGTTGGAAGGCTCGACGACATCAAAGTCGACAACTACCAGGTGGCCAACTCCAAACAGGGCCAAGTTCTTGAGCACCTCGTTTCCTAACGCGCCGCAGCCCACCACCATGACATTGGCCGCTCTCAGCCTGTCTTGCTTGAACCACGAGAGGCGCGGATAGAGATCCGCCCCAAGCGGCGTGGCGATGGTTGGGATGGGATTGTCTGCTTTCATCAGGAATGCTTGTCCGTTATTCTTGTTCAAAAGTAATAAACATTCGGAAAAGTACCTACATCAGTGGAAATATTTTCAATACACTGTGGTGCGTTCCGGATTTTGGCACACCACTGTATTATTTTCTGGCACATTTTGGAAGACTCAATATAATTGTCTATTTTTGGAAATGGATTGAACATTTTTGTTCGTTTCATTGAACATTTCGAATCAGCTGATTGAACATTTATGGAGATGACTTATAAGAGAACGCAATTCAAGGAGATCTTGGGGCGATTAGAGGAACCTCGCAGTAAGATGCAAGTGATTGTTGGACCTCGTCAGGTTGGAAAGACAACATTGATCGGACAGGTCTTGGAAGAGTGTGTTTTGCCTTTTGACAACTATTCAGCTGATGATGTGACTGGCGTCTCCTCCGATTGGCTTTCCCAAATCTGGGAATCCCAAAGGATGAAGATGGCCGTACGAGGTGAGTCGAGAAGATTATTGGTGATCGACGAGATCCAGAAAATCAAGAATTGGAGTGAGACGGTCAAGGCGGAATGGGACCGGGATACTCGTGAGAAACGGGAACTGGTTGTTGTTTTGCTCGGTTCTTCCAGGATGCTTATAGAGAAAGGGTTGACAGAATCTCTTGCTGGCCGTTTTGAGTTGATTCGCCTCACCCATTGGACTTATCCGGAAATGAGGGATTGTTTTGGCTGGTCGTTATGGCAGTATGTTTATTTCGGCGGATATCCTGGTGCGGCTCAATATGTTGGCAATGAGACCCGTTGGCGAAATTACGTGAAAGATTCGTTGATAGAGCCATCCATTTCCAAGGATGTCTTGATGGATACGAAAATCATGAAACCGCAACTTTTACGGCAATTATTCGAGATCGGGAGTAGTTATAGTGGCGAACTTTTGTCTCTTACGAAGATCGCCGCACAATTGCAAGACGCCGGAAACGTGACGACTTTGGCTGGCTATCTGCATTTGCTTGATGAGTGCGGACTTCTTTGCGGATTACAGAAATATGCTGTCGATGAAGCCCGGAAATATAATTCCGTCCCGAAATTCCAGGTTCACAATAATGCGCTCCGTAATGTTTATGTAGATGAGGATTATCAGGAGGTTATAGAGGATCCCAAGTTGTGGGGGCGGTACGTTGAGTCAGCTATTGGCGCATATTTGGTCAGCCAGTCGCATGCCGTCGTCTATAGGGTTTTCTATTGGAGGGACAAGGCGGATGAGGTTGATTTTGTCCTTGTCCGGCGAAATAAAATCGTGGCCATTGAGGTGAAAAGTGGACGCAGGATAACCAATCGGGGTTTAGCTCTTTTTTCTGAGACTTACAAGCCCTACAGGGCATTCGTTGTCGGTTCCGGTGGTCTCTCGTTTGAGGAATTCTTGTCGATGGATCTTGGTTTGTTATTTAAATGAGCTTTTACCTGGCGCTTTTTCGAGAATAGCAAATAGTCGCCTGAATGTCTTGGTCACTTTCTTTTGTCTTGAATCTTGACTTATCCGGTAACTCGTATTTTGACAAAAAAGGGAAAGAAAAGAGCTGTTTGACGCCTAAAAAGGAGAGGATAACGATTCTGTTCGGACTAAAAGATGGTTTTCTCCGAAGGAAATGCGCGTTTTCTCCGAAGGAAAGTAACATTTCTTCCGAAGAAAAAAGCACGTGCGAGCGTACCTTTCGCCCGATATCTCTATATGTATTGGCCGACACGACCGTATGTATCGGTTCGCATGAACGTATGTGTGCACGAACAAGGGCCATTAAGTCGGATTTTCATGCCTTTTCCGTTGATTTTATGGGCTATTTCCCGATTGTCTCGCAAGTGTTATATTGAGCGATTTTTCTTTATGATTATGGTATGTTGTTTCTATTGTTGGAATATTTTAATTATATAGATATATATTGCCCTCTTCTGGTGTCATCCCGTGTTTTCTTAACTTCGCCAGGATCGCCTATTTCTATGGTTCTCGTATCCCTCTCCGGAATATCGCAAGGAAAAAGGGGGTATTTTGACAAAATGATAGGTTGAAAGATTAGGATTACAGACGATAATGATCGAGTGCCATTTTGAGCGTCTGCTCTATGGAACACATCTCCAAGACGAACGTTTCATAGCTTGACAGGTTTGTTGGTATCGGGATTTGGTATTTTATCAGGTGGGCATCCTGGTCTATGCCATATCCTCGTAAAGTGTATGAGTGCGGGTTGCCTGAACAAATGGATGGTTGGATAAATAATCCTAAACGTCCTTTTAATCGATATAGATAGGTGATGATCTGGTTGATATCCGCGACATCATTAATATGCTGTTTGTATTTTGCGTCAATAATGATCCCGTCCGGTTCCCGGTCATAAAAATCGGGGAAGCGTAAGAACGCGTTGTTTTTATGGCTTATCGTCTCGTGGAATCCCAACCAAACACCATTCGTTTTCCGGCGGTTATCTGGATGCTTGAATCCTTGCCGTGTGAGTAGGGTTGCCAAATATTCTTCCCTACGCCTAGCGACATCAAAAATAAGACCGTAAATTTTGTCTTTTTCCTTTCCGTATTTCAGTTGTTCATGATTTAATATTTTTAGGCAGAGCTTTTGTAAAGGGGGATAGTTTGTGAAATAAGGATGATGGGTAAGCTTTTGGTTGTTTTGAATTACTTTGAGTCTGTCTTGTCGTTTGTAAGTAGGAGTGGCTAGGATGATTTGTGAAACATAAGCTTGTGTATCTGGGTTATTTTGCAACAGGGCATTGCCCATCTTTCTTGTGCGGATATATTCTATGGTATGTCGAATTAGTTGGGTTAAGTTATTGTCGTGGCTAAACTCACGGGTGTGATAGGCGACACGTCCATTGAAGGGCATGTTCATTTTTATGTGGCGATTGATATCAATTGTCCCACGAACATTGGTGTCGTTGTATTCTTTTCGCTTATATGCTTTGTACAAGCCTTGTGATAAAGCTTTTTTCAGATAATATGGAAAAAGGTAGAGTAGGAAATCTAGGATCTGTTCGTCGGTGGTCGTATGCTTGAGGTCAAAAAGGTTCACAGATAAAACTTTTTGTAGCATATAATGCAGGAAGAAATCTTCATCGGTCTCTTTGTTGGAAAAACGGGAATGGATGGTTATCTGGAGATCGTTTATGCCGATAAAACCCGCTAAATTCCCGGTCTTGGCGATGTATCCTTTCTTGCGAGGCTCTAAATCGAACAAATGTTGTTCACCAATGTGGTCCTCGCACTCTTGGAAGGAGAGGGGAAAGACAAGCAAGTTATCACCTCTCTCGTTCAGT
>USAD01000083.1 GCA_900552415.1 uncultured Parabacteroides sp. | reverse complement strand
AGAAAGGACTCCAAGAGGGCATCCAGATCGGACGGGAGGAAGGGCTTTTAGATGCCGCCCGGGGCATGAAGGCCAAAGGTTATCCCCTGGAGGATATCGTCCAGATCACCGGCCTATCGCCGAAGGAGATCCAGGCGTTATGATCATTGGATAGAAAAACGTAGGGGCGCACGGCTTCGTGCGCCCCTAAATTTTGCCCATGAGTGAGGCGCAAATGTCTTCCGGCGTTCCGCCACCGTCGCCACCGGTGCCCTCACCGCCGGTATCCTCGCCGGGCGCAGGCTCGGGCGACGTGCCACCCGAGGTGGAGCCGTTAGCGATCCGGGCATAGACCTCGACAAAGCCGTTCACCTCGTTGATGAAGCCCAACAGCTCGTCGGTCGGCTGCACGATCGCATAGGCGTTGACAACCTGCACGATGTTCTCGTAAGCCTTCGCCGCGTCGCTGGCCAGCGCCTTCGAGTCGAGATCGCTCTGGTCGGCATGTGCCGATGCCTCGGCCGCCTTGGCCTTGAACGCCGCCTCGATCTCGTCGGCTACCTCGCGAAGCGCCTCTATGTCGGGCCCGATGCTCAAGGTCTCCACGTCGGCCGCGTTCTCCGCCGCCTCGAGGACGGCCAGCATCCCGCGCAACTCGGCGCTCTGCTTCGAGTATTCGTGATTCCGTATTCCCCGATAAGCGGAAATCTGCGCTAAAAGCCGATTGGCCGCGTCTACTTTAGCGGCTATCAGGCAAGTCTTGTTAGCGTCTAACACATTAAAGATAAAACCGGAACCGTTATCTCTGAGATCATCAAGCTCATTAAGCTTTTTCGTGGAAACATATGAGCGTTGGCGATTCACGACAGAGGCCAACTGCTCGACCAATTGCTTATAGTTTGGCTCTAAAGTCTCAATGTGCAAAACCGTGGGCGTCGTCGCGGTAATTGCGGCCAATACGTTAGTGTGGAAATCACTCGCCGATCCGATTGTCAGCCGGCTTAAAGGACAGCTTCTAATTTGTGTTGCCATAATACATGGATTAAAGTTAAATAATGAATTAAAAACTCTCGATTGAAAACGAGGCAGCTGGCGCCATCCCGTTTCGGTTCACAAGGTAACCATTTTTTTATTTCAAAAAAGGAAGAATATTAGGAAAATAGCTATTTTCTAGTCCGCGTACCCCTACGCCGAGCTGAATCTAATCATTTTCGCCTCCGCGTACCCCTACGCCAAGCTGAATCTAATCATTTTCGCTTCCGCGTACCCCTACGCCAGGCTGAATCTAATCATTTTCGCTTCCGCGTATGTTGATTATCTCCTTCTCCCCCGTTCCTTGATGATCTCCTCCATATTCTCTTTCGCCCAGGCGATAAGGCTATCGATATAGGGCAAGAGGGACAACGCCCGGTCGGTCAGCGAGTACTCGACTCTCGGCGGCACCTCGGCATAGACCTTCCGCCGGACGAAACCATCCTCCTCGAGCGTCCGCAAGGTGGTTGTCAGCACCTTTTGCGAGATGTCGGGGATGCTCTTCCGCAACTCGTTGAAACGCATGACGGGCTTCTGTTGCAGGGTGTAAAGGACCAGCATCGACCATTTGTCGCAGATGCGGGAAAGGATATTCCGGATCGGGCAATCCGGGGCGAACTCGCTTTTCAATTCATTTCGATTCATCTTCTCATCCATGTTTTATCCGTTCAAATCAAAAGTCACACATTCCTAAATCAGGTCCTTCACCTTATAGACGAACTCCATCCAGACCCAATAGCGGATCGCCTTGCCCAGGAACATGGAGATGGCCACGATCCAGATGTTGGCCCGGAGGAAGCCGAGGGCCACGGCGATGAAATCGCCCACGCCGGGCAGGAAGACGAAGAAGCCCATCCACGAGCCCTTGCCCTTGATCCACTCTTGCACGCGGCGCAGCTTATCGGGGTCGAGCTTCAGGTACTTCTCGATCCACTCCGTCTTGCCCAGCATGCCGAGCCAATAGCAGCTCATGCCGCCAAGAAAATTGCCCAACGTGGCCGAGATCATGCAGGGCGCGTAGGCGGCTCCGGCCAGCAGGACGCCCGTCAGCACCACCTCGCTGCTGAAAGGCAGGATCGTCGCCGCCAGGAAAGAGGCGATGAAGACCCCGATATAACCATATTCTATAAGAAATTCCATATTCTCAATATTAATAAAGCGAAGAGGAGCGCCGTCGAGGCATGGAAAAGCGCCAGGACATATTTCCCCCGGACAACCGTGGAGAAATGGGCGACGAGGATCGAGGCCGGCACGCAGGCCATCTCGAGAAACTCCTCCGACGACTGCTCATAAAAGAAAAAGAGGGCGAAAGCCCAGATCGCCATCACCATCAGGAAGGCGAGGAACTGGCGCGAGCGCAGGCTGTCCTCGTTCTCGTGGGTCATGATGTTGACCGACGAGATCACGGTCAGGGCGATCACCACGGCGATGCTCAGCCAATCGACCCACCGCACGCCGATCAACCTCAGCGGGTGGATGGCGACCAGGTTCGAGAAGGGCACCGTGAACATCGAGTAGTCCGCCCGCCAGACCGACCAGCCCAAGACGATCCAATAGACCGCCGACACGCCCAGCAACGAGGCCAGGAAAGTCCGTGGCGAGAGGCACCTGAAATTATACATCCCGATCCAGAACAGGGGCAGGAACCAGAGGATATGGATCCACAGCAGGCTGCCCAGGCCGATCATCAGGGTTGAGTTGAACACCCGCGAGGAGGCGTTCTCGTCGTGATAGGAACCAAACAGGAAATAGAGCGCCAGGATAAGGCAGAAGACAGCGATCGACGTGGAGCGGAAAGGAAAGAAATCGGGATTCGTGCTCGTGAAGAACGCGTAATAGAGAAAAGGCAACAGGGTTTTCTCGCGGATCAGCACCATCACGTAGTTGGCGCGGTGCACGAAGAAGGCGCCCCCGAACATCAGGACGATCCCGACCAGATAGGTCGTCGTCACGTCCGGCAGGGTCTGGCAAATCCAGTTCCACAAGGGTGAGGCGGTCACCTCGCCATACAGCGGATAGCCGAGCGACTTGACATAACCGGCGATCCAACAGAAGAAACACAAGGCCAACAGGTAGGCGTAGACCGCGTTTGTCGTCGCCAGATATTTCCGATCATAAAAAGCCGATCCTCTCATAACCTAAACCATTTCACGCCAAACTAAACGAGAAAGGCGGCCGGAATAGCTCCAGCATTCCGGACACGCCTTTTCTCTTCCCTTTATTTATAAATCAAAGCCGATATCACGACGGAAATATTTCTTGTCGAAATCGATCTTCCGAGCGCCCTCGAACGAGCGGGCCAAAGCCTCCTCCTTGTCCTTGCCATAAGAGCTGACGGCGATCACACGGCCACCGTTGGTCAGGATCTGTCCGTTCTCCGCCTTCGTTCCGGCATGGAAAAGGATATTCTCGTCGGAGATCAACTCCAGTCCGCTGATCGTCTTGCCCTTCTCGTAAGCCTCGGGATAACCACCGCTGACGAGCATGACCGTCACGGCCGCCCGTGGGTCGTACGCCAACTCTCGTTTCGCCAGATCGCCGGCGGCGACACCCTCCAAGAGGTCCACCAGGTCGCTCTGGATGCGCAACATCACCACCTCCGTCTCCGGATCGCCCATACGGCAGTTGTACTCGATCACCAGGGGCTCGCCCTTCACGTTGATCAAACCCAGGAAGATGAATCCCTTATAGTCGATGCCCTCGGCACGCAAGCCCTCGATCGTCGGGCGGATAATGCGCTCGTCGACCTTCGCCATGAAAGTCTCATCCGCGAACGGGACAGGCGAAACAGCACCCATACCGCCGGTATTCAAGCCGGTATTGCCCTCGCCGATCCGCTTGTAATCCTTAGCGACCGGAAGCACCTTATAATCGTTACCATCCGTCAGCACGAACACCGAGCACTCGATACCGTCGAGGAACTCCTCGATCACCACCGTCTTGCTCGCGTCGCCGAACATACCAGACAACATCTCGCCCAGCTCGCGCTTCGCCTCCTCGAGGCTGTCGATGATCAACACGCCCTTGCCGGCGGCCAGACCATCAGCCTTCAGGACATACGGCGCCTCCAACGACTCGAGGAAGCGATAACCCTCCTCCAGGTTCTCGGCCGAGATGCTCTTATAACGGGCCGTCGGGATCTGGTGGCGCATCATGAACGCCTTGGCGAAATCCTTGCTTCCCTCCAGGCGGGCACCCGACTTGCTGGGACCGATCACCGGGATGTGGCTCAACGCCTCGTCGTTCTTGAAGAAATCATAAACCCCCTTCACCAACGGATCCTCCGGGCCGACGACCACCATGTCGATCGCGTTCTCGATCGCGAACGTCTTGATCGCGGCGAAATCATCGGCCTTGATCGCTACGTTTGTTCCCACAAAGGCGGTTCCGGCGTTTCCCGGAGCGATAAACAACTTATCCACCTTCGGACTTTGAGCGATTTTCCAAGCGATCGCGTGCTCACGGCCGCCTGAACCTAACAGTAGAATATTCATAGCTTTATTATCTTAATGTCATTTCAAATAATCGTCAAAATATCTCGTAATCTTCTCATGCAGGTGCGGACGGTCTTTCCCGATCACGTTGTGCTGGTGGCGGGGATAGACAAAATAATCCGGATAAGTGTTCGCGTCGACGCAGGCCTTCAGGAAGCCCAAACTGTGCTGCCAGACCACGACCGGATCCACGTCGCCATGAATCAGCAAGAGATGTCCCTTCAGGTTGCCGGCCTTCAGCTTCAGGTTCGCCCGCTTATAACCTTCCGGATTATCCTGAGGACGGTCCATATAACGCTCGCCATACATGATCTCATAGTTCGACCAGTCGATCACCGGACCTCCGGCCACGCCCACCTTGAACACGTCTGGATAGGTCAGCATCAGGTTGGTCGTCATGAAGCCGCCGAAGCTCCAGCCATGCACGCCAATCCGGTCGGCGTCCACATAAGGCAGGGATTTCAGGAACTCCACTCCTTTCATCTGGTCCGCCATCTCATTCTGGCCCAGGTTGCGATGGATAATGCTCTCGAAAGCGTGCCCACGGTTGGCCGACCCGCGGTTATCGACCGTAAAGATCACATAACCACGCAAGGCCATATAGATATCCCAGCCTCGGGTGCCGTTCAACCAATCGCCCGTCACCAACTGGGCATGAGGCCCACCATAAACGTAAACGACCGTCGGGTATTTCTTGGAGGGATCCAAATCGGGCGGTAATACCAACCGGTAATTCAACGGCGTCTTACCGTCCGCCGCCAGGATCTTACCCACCTCAATCTTCGGCATACGATAGTTCTTATAGGGATCCGGAGCTGTCAACAGGGTCTCGACCACCTTCGCGTCTTTCACACGCACCAGGTCGATCTCCCTCGGAACCGTTGGCGAGCTCCATTTGTCAATCGCGTAAGCGCCGGAAGAGCTCAGTTTCCAATGATGAACGCCAGCTTTCCAACTCAAGCAATCCATCAGCCTATCCGACTCCAGATCCACCGACCAGACATAACGCCTTAAAGCGTCGCCTCGCATCGAGGCGGAGACCGGATGGGGCGCTGTCGCCTCAAAAATCACCCGTTTCCCATCCTTATCAAAACCCAACACATCAGTCACGACCCATTCACCCCCCGTCAGCTGACGGACCAAACGACCATTCGTATCGTAAAGATAGAGATGATTAAAACCATCCCGCTCGCTCTGCCAGATAAAGCGGGTCGTATCATTGGGCAAGAACTGGACAGGGTGTTGCGGCTCGACATAACGCAGGTCGGTCTCGCTGAAAAGCTCGGCCTCCTTCTCGCCAGTCAAGGCGGAATAGCGCACCAAGTGCATCTCATTCTGCTCACGGTTCAACTCCGCGACATAAAGGCTTTTCCCATTGGGGCTCCAAGCGATATTCGTCAGGTATTTCTCCTTAGGCAGCCCCGTCTTGAGCCAAACAGTCGTCGCCGTCTCCACATTATAGACTCCGACCGTCACCTCATGGCTTTTCATACCTGCCATCGGATAACGGAACGGCTCGGCTGTCGCGCAACGGGCATCGATATTCACCAGCGGATAGGGAGTCACCATGCTCTCGTCCATCCGATAAAAGGCCAGGGCAGATCCGTCAGGCGACCAGAAGGTGCCTTTGCTGATCCCGAACTCCCGCTGATGAACCGCCTGTCCACAGACGATCCCCTCATTTGTTTCACGTGTAACAGGAACGACCGTTCCATCGGGAGAAAGGATGAACAGGTTGTTCGCCTCCGTAAAGGCCACACGTCCCGTAGCGGCGCAAAAATCGTGGTTGCTTCCCCTATCCCACGGATAGTTGGCGATAATCTCCCGTTTCCGGAAATCAAAATGCAACCGGCGCTTATTACGGACAAAAGCCAATACCGGACGATCCTCATACGGCACGGAGAAAGAGGGCAACGACGCGGCCTCCTTCAAGCCCGCAGCGGTCAGGGCCTGGTTCAAATCAGCCAACGCGAAAAGCAACCGGCTCTTTTTCCCCGGCTCACCACCGATCACCGAGTCTCCCCTCACATAAAAATACTCATCCCCACACCAAGACAACTGCTTCAGGTTGCGAGGGACGAAACGGTTATAGGTCTTACCACCAGGTATCAAGTCGGACAAGGTCAAGACCTTCTCTTGTGCCTCCATAATCACGGGTAATAAGATAACAGACAACAGGAACAACCAGGATCGCTTAATCATCATAGCGATCTCCCCTCTTCCTGTTAAACGGTTTCTTACCAGACGACGACTTGCCATCGCGCTTAAAATCACGCTTGGAGTCGCGCTTGAAACGATCTTTCGGGAACTCATCATCGTCGCGGTAACGCATCTTCGCCGGACGATCGCCTTTCGACCGGAACGACCCCTTACGGTCGCCCTTATCGTCAAAACGCTTACGAGATGACGACTCATCCTTGCGATCCCAATCGCCACGTCCCGGACGATGCTCACGGGGACGGTCATCACGACGGGCTGGCCTTTCCCCACCATTCTCATTCAAAGCCTTCTTGTATTCCTTGTTCGTTCCCTCGAACATCTCGTAACAACGGTACTCGCAATCCAGTGAGCCGTTCATCAACTTGATCCGCTCGCTCGGACGCAAGCCGATCTTATCGAAGCACTCATCCTTATAGCTGATGATCCAGGCCTTATATCCCATGAAAACATGCTTGAGCCGCTCACCGATCATAGAGTAGAGTCCCAACAAATCGCGAGACGAGATCCGCTCTCCATAAGGGGGATTCGTCACCAGGATACCGGGTTGTGGCGCCTCCGAGATTTGCTGGAAGGGCTTTACCGACAAATTGATGTACTTCACCAGACCGGCACCCCGTACATTCTCCGCGGCGATGTCGATCGCCGCCTGCGAGATATCAGAACCGTAGCACTTATACTCGAACTCCTTCTCCTGGCTATCGTCGTTATAGATACGGTCGAACAGCTCCTGGTCGTAATCGATCCATTTCTGGAAAGCGAACTCCTTGCGGTAAACGCCCGGAGCGATATTGAGGGCGATCATCGCCGCCTCGATCAACAAGGTACCCGAACCACACATGGGATCCACGAAATTCGACTCGCCTTTCCAGCCTGTCTTCAGGATCATACCTGCGGCCAGCACCTCATTCAGGGGCGCCTCCGTCTGGGCTACCCGATAACCGCGCTTATGCAACGACTCGCCGGAGCTATCGATCGACAGCGTACAATCGTTATGTGAAATATGGATATTGATATACAGATCTGGATTATTGATCCGGACAGATGGCCGTTTACCGACCTTCTCATAGAAATAATCGACAATGGCGTCTTTTGTCCGGTAAGCGACAAATTTGGAATGGTTAAAATCCTCCGAATAGATGACAGAATCGATCGCGAAGGTTTTCTCAAGCGAGAGATATTTCTCCCATTCCACCTTCTTGACCTCCTTATAGACCGTGTCCGCGTCTTTCGCCTTAAAATGATAAATCGGTTTCAATATACGCAAGGCCGTGCGACAACAAAAATTCGCCTTATACAACAACTCCTTATCACCCGTAAAAGAAACCATACGCCGCCCTATTTGCAAATCGTTGGCGCCTAAGGCTAATAATTCGCCAGCCAAAACATCCTCCAGCCCGAACAGGGTCTTGGCCACCATTTCAAATGTCTCGCTCATTTTTAGATCGTGAAATATAAATATGTAATAATCGCGAATATAGACAAAAACTTTCAAAGAGTTTTCGCAATAGAGGGGGGTTTTTACTCTGAATATACGAATTTTAAGGCGTTTATACCGATATAAAATGACAAAGGAGAACAGCACCTGGCGGTACGGCTCTCCTCAACTAAAGGTGTGGTCCCACTTGGGCTTGAACCAAGGACTCCCTGATTATGAGTCAGGTGCTCTGACCAACTGAGCTATAGGACCAGTCTTTCAAAGAACATGTGTTCTGAAATCGGGTGCAATATTACGACTTATTCTCGACATACGCAAATATTGCACCCACAATTTTATGAACAACCAGTTGATAACTCGGTTTATTTCTACTTCTCGGCAGATTCTGATCCGGCGAACTCCATCAGATAAGCCTTGATGAAACCGTCGATCTTACCATCCATCACACCGGTAACATCCGATGTCTGGTAGTTGGTACGATGGTCTTTTACCCGACGGTCGTCAAACACATAACTGCGGATCTGTGAGCCCCATTCGATCTTCTTCTTTCCGGCCTCAACCTTTTCCTGTTCAGCCATCCGGTGTTTCAGTTCCTTATCATACAAGATAGAACGCAATTGGCGCATAGCATTTTCGCGGTTCTTCGGCTGGTCTCGGGTCTCCGTATTCTCAATCAGGATTTCTTCTTCCTCGCCTGTGTACGGATCTTTGAACTGATAACGCAAACGAACTCCTGATTCTACCTTATTCACATTCTGACCTCCGGCACCACCCGAACGGAACGTATCCCACGAAATAGCGGCCTGATCGATCTTCACCTCGATAGAATCATCTACCAAGGGTGTAACGAACACGGATGCAAATGAAGTCATTCGTTTTCCCTGGGCATTATAGGGCGAAACGCGAACCAGACGATGTACACCGTTCTCGCTCTTCAGATATCCATACGCATAATCACCTTCGATATTCAGTGTAGCGGTCTTGATTCCGGCCTCATCTCCATCCTGATAATTGGCAATAGAGACTTTATATCCGTTGGCTTCGGCCCAGCGTGTGTACATACGGTACAACATGGAAGCCCAGTCCTGACTTTCCGTTCCGCCCGCGCCTGAATTGATCTTCAGCACACAGCTCATCTGGTCGGCCTCATCCCGAAGCATGTTACGGAATTCCAGATTTTCGATTAGCTCGACCGCCTTGGCATAATTGGCATCCAGCTCTTCTTCCGAGACGATTCCTTCTTTCACATATTCGTAGGCCAGCTGCACTTCATCCGTCGCAGCCTTCACCTCATTATACAGTTCGATCCATTTCTTCAGGTCTTTCACCTTCTTCATCTGAACTTCTGCCCGTTTGGCATCTTCCCAGAAAGCCGGATCCTGTGTACGTAATTCTTCTTCTTCTAATTGAATGGTCTTACCATCAATGTCAAAGATACCCCCTCAGCGCCTTCTCGCGCTCCAACACGTCATGTAGTTGGTCTGATGTAATCATAAATAAATAGAATTGTTTAATAATTAGAGGTGCAAAGATACAAATTTCCCGGGATAATTCCAGCATCATGCCAACAGGCTCGCATGGTATTTGCTATTAAGAGGAGACGTTCGGACTTAATGGACAACAGACAAATGCTACATTTCCTTACATTCCTTGCAGTCTGAAATAAAAAATCCCTGCCGCCCAAACGAACGACAGGGATTTCATCTTTTTGAGATTCTATGTTTACTCTTCGCAGGGTTACTAATAGAACATAAACTTTATATTACACT
>USAD01000082.1 GCA_900552415.1 uncultured Parabacteroides sp. | reverse complement strand
ATGATCTGCCAGAAGATAGATTTTATTTCCCTGTTCAAGCAAGCCGGATATCGTACGGCTTGGCTCGCTAACCAAGGAAGTGTTGAGAGTTATGCCTATTTTATGGGTGAATGCGATACGTTGGCCTATGCCAATAGCGGAAAAACATCATATGTTTTCGGTAAGTGGCTGGATGGTGATCTGCTCCCGTTGTATGACGAGGAACTGGGGAGAGATGAACCCCGTCAGTTGATTTTGCTTCATACGATCGGTTCCCATTGGTGGTATGAGTCGCATTATACGGATGAGTTTCGTCGTTACACTCCGGTAATCCGTTCTAAGGTGGTCTCCTCTTGTACGGATGAGGAGCTGATGAATTCCTATGATAATACGGTCCTTTATTCCGATTCGATTTGGGCTTCCCTGATCGATCGGCTCCGTGACAGGATGGCCGTCTTGATTTATCTGTCCGACCATGGGGAATCCTTAGGTGAGGATGGTCTTTATCTTCATGGCGTAGAGCATCCGACCCTACGCTATCCGGCCTGTTTTGTCTGGACATCCGAATGTTATGCCCGGAAATACCCTGAAAGGGTAGCCGCCCTTCGGGAAAACTGCGCAAGACATTATCGGACAGATTTCCTGTTTCATTCGATCTTGTCGGGTGCCGATATCCGTTCCGGTTACATTGCGGGTGATTTGGATATTTTTAGTTCCTTGACCGATTCGTTGCCTTAGGATTTATAGGCGACATTTCCAGGATTCTTACGTTTTGATAGAAATTTATTGAAATTTATTTCGGATTATATTTGCGGACTAGGAAAAAGAACGTATATTCGCGGCGTTAAAAAAGTAAAGGGATTATGAATACAGCGTTGCTACACCTATTGGGTTCTTTGTCCATTATTCTACTCTGGGAACGGAGCGGGAAGTAAGGTGCGCATGCGATATTTGTTTTTGGAGATATTGGTTTGGCCTCTCTTGCTTCCCGGAGCATGAGAGGCTTTTTTTAATGAGAATAAGTCATAAAATATATTAGCATTTAAGGTATGTCAGACAGATTATTTATTTTTGACACCACGCTGAGAGATGGTGAGCAGGTGCCAGGTTGTCAGTTGAATACGGTAGAGAAGATACAGGTTGCCAGGGCGCTCGAGCAGTTGGGCGTCGACGTGATTGAGGCGGGTTTCCCCGTTTCGAGCCCGGGCGATTTCAATAGTGTGGTTGAAATCTCGAAAGCGGTTACTTGGCCGACGATTTGCGCTTTGACACGGGCGGTCGAGCGTGATATCGACGTGGCGGCCGAGGCCTTGAAGTTCGCTAAGCGTGGACGTATACATACCGGTATCGGTACTTCCGACTCGCACATCAAGTATAAGTTCAATTCCACTCGCGAGGAGATTATAGAACGTGCGGTGGCTGCTGTGAAATATGCCCGCCGCTTTGTGGAGGATGTTGAGTTTTATTGCGAGGATGCCGGGCGTACGGAAAATGAATACTTGGCAAGAGTTGTCGAGGCTGTGATCAAGGCAGGAGCGACAGTAGTGAACATTCCAGATACGACAGGTTATTGCTTGCCCGATGAGTATGGAGCCAAGATCAAATATCTGATGGAACATGTGGATGGCATCGAAAAAGCGATTATCTCGACCCATTGCCATAACGATTTGGGAATGGCGACAGCAAACACGGTGCAGGGCGTATTGAATGGCGCACGTCAGGTGGAGGTGACCATCAATGGTATCGGTGAGCGTGCCGGTAATACCTCTCTTGAGGAGATCGCGATGATCTTCAAGAGCCATAAGGAGCGTGAGATCATCACCAATATCAATACGACCAAGATTTACGGTACCAGCCGGATGGTGTCAAGCCTGATGAACATGCCGGTACAGCCCAACAAGGCGATCGTCGGACGCAATGCTTTCGCTCACTCTTCGGGTATCCACCAGGATGGCGTGCTTAAGAATGTCCAGACCTACGAGATCATTGATCCGAAGGATGTCGGTATCGACGACAACGCTATTGTTCTGACAGCCCGTAGCGGACGGGCGGCGTTGAAACATCGCCTGCACGTCTTGGGCATCGAATTGGCTCAAGAGAAGCTGGATAAGGTTTATGAGGATTTCCTGAAGCTGGCGGATAAGAAGAAAGATATTACGGATGATGATATCCTGCTTTTGGCCGGTGCGGACCGTACTCAAAATCACCACATCAAGCTGGAGTATCTGCAAGTGACCAGTGGTGTCGGTGTCCGTTCAGTAGCAAGTCTGGGCCTGAATATTTCAGGAGAAAAGTTTGAGGCGGCAGCCAGTGGTAATGGTCCGGTTGACGCGGCGATCAAGGCCCTGAAGAAGATTATTGATCGTCACATGACTCTTAAGGAGTTCACGATCCAGGCGATCAGTAAGGGAAGTGATGATGTGGGTAAGGTACACATGCAGGTCGAGTACGATGGCCAGATGTATTACGGCTTCGGAGCCAATACGGATATTATCGCCGCTTCGGTCGAGGCTTATATCGATTGTATCAATAAATTCAGAAAATAAGAACCATGAATACATTATTTGATAAGATTTGGGACGCGCACGTCGTGCAGCAGGTCGAGGAGGGTCCCACTCAACTGTATATCGATCGCCTCTATTGTCATGAGGTGACCAGTCCGCAGGCTTTCGCCGGTATGCGGAAAAGAGGCTTGAAGTGTTTCCGTCCGGATCATATTTTCTGTATGCCGGACCACAACACGCCGACACACGATCAAGACAAGCCGATCGAGGATCCCGTCTCACGTACTCAGGTGGATACCTTGGCCAAGAACGCGGCTGATTTTGGCTTGACACATTTTGGCATGATGGATAAGCGGAATGGTATCATTCACGTGGTTGGTCCGGAGCGGGGCTTGACCTTGCCAGGCATGACGATCGTTTGTGGCGATTCGCATACATCAACACATGGTGCTGTGGGTGCCGTAGCTTTCGGTATCGGTACGAGCGAGGTTGAGATGGTGATGGCTTCGCAGTGTATCTTGCAGACTCGTCCGAAGACGATGCGGATCACGATCGATGGTGAGCTGGGTAAAGGCGTAACCGCCAAGGATGTCGCTCTTTATATGATGTCCAAGATGACCACGAGTGGAGCGACTGGCTATTTCGTCGAGTATGCTGGATCGGCGATCCGCGGCTTGACGATGGAAGGCCGTTTGACACTCTGTAACTTAAGTATTGAGATGGGGGCCCGTGGAGGTATGATCGCTCCGGATGAGGTAACCTTCGAATATATCAAGGGGCGTGAGTATGCTCCGAATGGCGAGGATTGGGATCAGGCTGTCGCTTATTGGAAGACCTTGAAGAGTGACGACAACGCTGTGTTCGATAAAGAGGTGCGTTTCGACGCCGCTGATATCGAGCCGATGATCACCTACGGAACGAATCCCGGCATGGGCATGGGCATTACGAATCGTATCCCGACAACAGAGGGTATGAGTGAGGTTGAGAAGGGTTCGTTCGAGAAGTCAATGGCCTATATGGGTTTCGAGGCAGGCGAGACGTTGCTTGGTAAACCGATCGAATATGTTTTCCTGGGTGCTTGTACGAATGGCCGTATCGAGGATTTCCGGGCTTTTGCCTCTATCGCTAAGGGTCGTCGGAAAGCCGATCATGTGATCGCTTGGCTGGTTCCCGGTTCTTGGATGGTTGATGCCCAGATCCGTGAGGAGGGTTTGGATAAGATCCTGGAAGAGGCCGGCTTCGAGATTCGCCAACCGGGTTGCTCGGCCTGCCTGGCGATGAACGATGATAAAATCCCGGCTGGTAAATATGCGGTGTCTACCAGCAATCGTAACTTTGAGGGCCGCCAGGGACCTGGCTCACGTACGCTGTTGGCCAGCCCATTGACTGCCGCTGCCGCTGCCGTGACTGGTGTGATTACCGATCCTCGTGAACTGATTTAATAGACAAAGACAATGAAACAGAAATTCAATATTATAACAAGTACCTGCGTGCCGTTGCCTCTCGAGAATGTGGACACGGACCAGATCATCCCGGCTCGTTTCCTGAAGGCGACGACCCGCGAGGAGAAGTTTTTTGGTGATAACCTGTTCCGTGATTGGCGTTACCATCCGGATGGCTCCCTGAATAAGGAGTTCGTGCTCAACGATCCGACCTATTCAGGACAGATCCTGGTAGCGGGCAAGAACTTTGGCTCAGGATCAAGCCGCGAGCACGCCGCCTGGGCGATCGCCGGTTATGGTTTTCGGGTGGTCGTAAGCAGTTTCTTTGCTGATATTCATAAGAACAATGAACTGAATAATTTCGTCTTGCCAGTTGTGGTAAGCGAGGATTTCCTGAAGGAGTTGTTTGATTCGATCTTTGCCAATCCGAAGACAGAAGTGGAGGTGAACCTGCCGGAGCAGACCATCACGAATAAGGCAACGGGACGGAGTGAGAAATTCGAGATCAACGCTTACAAGAAGCATTGCCTGATGAATGGTCTGGATGATGTCGATTTCTTGGTGGAGAACCGGGATAAGGTGGAATTATTTGAAAAGAAAAATGTTACAGGACGCGGATGATGTGGAGGAAGGTTATCTTCACATCGTCGGCGTATGAAAAATAGAGAGACTTATGATAGAGATAATGGATACGACCCTTCGGGATGGCGAGCAAACCTCGGGTGTCTCGTTTGCGGCCCACGAGAAATTGAGTATCGCCCAGGTCCTGTTGAGTGAGCTGAAGGTGGACCGTTTGGAGATTGCCTCGGCGCGTGTCTCGGAGGGAGAATTTGAGGCGGTAAAGCGAGTGGCCCGTTGGGCGGAGCGGTCCGGCTATCTGGATAAGCTGGAGGTGCTGGGCTTTGTGGATGGCGAGGTGTCCATTAACTGGATCGAGTCGGCGGGATGCCGGGTTATCAATCTCTTGTGCAAAGGCTCTTATAAGCATGTGACGGAGCAGTTGCGTAAGACTCCCGAGGCCCATATCGAGGATATCAAGGCGGTGATCCGTCAGGCGACTGCCCGCCAGATGAAGGTAAATCTTTATCTGGAGGATTGGTCGAATGGCATACAAGACTCTCCGGAGTATGTCTTCCAGTTTATGGATGCCTTGAAGGATGAGCCGGTCAGCCATTTCATGTTGCCCGATACGTTGGGCGTCTTGAATCCGATGCGGACTTTCCGTTGTTGCCGGAAGATGCTGGAGCGCTATCCGGGCCTGCGCTTCGATTTCCATGCGCATAATGATTACGACTTGGCGGTTGGAAATGTCTTTGCCGCGGTCCTGGCCGGTATCCGGGGTATACATACGACGGTCAACGGTTTGGGCGAGCGGGCTGGTAACGCTCCCTTGAGTAGTGTCCTGGCGGTGATCAAGGATCAACTGGGAGAGGAGACCGCTCTTCGTGAGGAGAAGATCAACCGGGCCAGCCGTTTGGTGGAGACCTATTCCGGTATTCATATTCCACCCAATAAGCCGATTATTGGTGAGCATGTCTTTACGCAATGCGCCGGTGTGCATGCCGATGGCGATAGCAAGAATAATCTTTATTGCAACGCCTTGCTGCCTGAGCGTTTCGGACGGGTCCGTGAGTACGCGTTGGGCAAGACCTCCGGAAAGGCGAATATCCGCAAGAATCTGGAGGCGCTGGGCATTGACCTCGATGAGGCATCGATGCGCAAGGTGACGGAACGGATCATCGAGCTGGGCGACAAGAAGGAGATGGTGACGCCGGAGGACCTGCCCTATATCATCAGCGATGTCTTGCATCATGATAATATGGTCGAGGAGCAGAAGATACGCATTCTCAACTATTCGCTCTCGCTGGCGCAAGGCTTGAAGCCGGTAGCGACGCTCAAGATCGAGATCGATGGCGAGGCTTACGAGCAGTCGGCCTCGGGTGATGGTCAGTATGACGCTTTCGTGCGTGCCTTGCGTAAGATCTACTCCGATTTGGGACGGCCATTCCCGATGTTGACCAACTATTCGGTTTCCATTCCGCCGGGTGGACGGACGGACGCTTTCGTGCAGACGGTCATCAGCTGGAATTATGCGGGCATCGACTTCAAGACCCGTGGCCTGGATGCCGACCAGACGGAGGCGGCTATCAAGGCGACCGTGAAGATGTTGAATAAGATAGAGAATTTTGGATAATAATATAAGGTATAGTATTTTAAGATTATGGATTTTAAGATAGCAGTTTTGGCCGGTGATGGTATCGGCCCCGAGATCTCAAAGCAGGGTGTCGATGTGATGACCGCCGTCTGCGAGAAGTTTGGACATACGGTCGATTACGTGTATGCCTTGTGTGGCGCCGACGCGATCGACAAGGTCGGCGATCCCTTCCCCGAGGCGACCTACGAGGCTTGCCGGCAGGCCGACGCGGTGTTGTTCTCGGCCGTGGGCGATCCCAAGTTCGATAATGACCCGACAGCGAAGGTTCGTCCGGAGCAGGGCTTGCTCGCCATGCGTAAGAAGCTGGGCCTTTTCGCGAATATCCGTCCGGTGCAGACTTTCAAATGCCTGTTGCATAAGTCGCCCCTACGCGCGGAGCTGGTGGAGGGCGCCGATTTCCTTTGTATCCGCGAGCTGACGGGCGGCATGTATTTCGGCGAGAAATACCAGGACAACGATAAGGCTTACGATACGAACATGTACACCCGGCCGGAGGTGGAGCGCATCCTGAAGGTCGGTTTCGAGTATGCCATGAAGCGTCGTAAGCACCTGACGGTGGTCGATAAGGCGAATGTCTTGGCTTCATCCCGTCTCTGGCGTCAGATTGCCCAGGAGATGGCCCCGAGCTATCCGGAGGTAAAGACCGATTATATGTATGTGGATAACGCCGCTATGCGTATGATCCAGGAACCGACCTTCTTCGACGTGATGGTAACCGAGAATACCTTCGGTGATATCCTGACCGACGAGGGTTCGTGCATCAGTGGTTCGATGGGCTTGTTGCCTTCCGCTTCAACGGGTGAGAGCACGCCGGTCTTCGAGCCGATTCACGGTTCATGGCCACAAGCGAAAGGCTTGAACATCGCCAATCCGTTGGCTCAGATCCTTTCGGTAGCGATGTTGTTCGAGTATTTCGACTTGAAAGAGGAGGGTGCCCTGATCCGTCGGGCGGTCGATGCCTCATTAGACGCTTGTGTCCGTACGCCTGAGATCCAGGTCGAGGGTGGCGAGAAATACGGCACTAAAGAGGTTGGCGCTTGGATCGTAAACTATATCCGTGAGAATTGATTCCCGTAATAGGGCTGTTACGTTATCCGTAATAGGGCTATTACGCCACCCGTAATAAAGGTATTACGCCACCCATAATAGGGTTGTTACGCCTGTCGTAATACGCCTGTTACGGGTGGCGTTCCTTTTCCCTATTCCGTCATCTTCAGCAGCTCCTCAATGACCTTCGGGTCGTAACCCATCTCGAGCGCTTTCCGGAAGTCCTGAGCGGCGGATTCCTTCTCGTATTGGGCGATCTTGACCTTGCCTCTCAGGACATAGAGCGTGGCGGTCGGCTCGCTTTCCACGAATAGCTTGTTGATGTCCGCCATGGCTCTAGCGTTCTTGCCCATCATGAAATAGAGATCGGCGCGTCCCTCATAAAGATACCACGCCTTGGGCATCTCATTAATGAGGTAATTGAAGATCCGCTCGCTCTCGTTGTAGTTTCCCCGCAATTTCTCAAGGATGGCATAGCCGAAACGCCCTTTGATGGAACGCTCGTTGATATTGACGATCCGCTCGAAATCATCCTCGGCGGCAACAAAAAGTTTCTGCTGGAGATAGAGCATGCCCCGGCAATAAAGCGCCTCCTGGTGGTCCGGATTGATGGAGAGAATCGTGTTGTAGTCGGTAATGGCCTTCTCGATCTCGCCCATCTCGGTGTAGAGTGTCGCCCGGTTCTCGAGGATAAGCAGATTTTGAGGCTGTTGTCCCAATGCCGCGTTATAGGAGATGAGTGCCTCCTCGGGCTTGCCCATACGCCTTTGTATCGTTCCCAGATTCATCAATAGGGCGTAATTGTTCGGATTGCCCGGTTCCAGTCGCATGGCGGCCTTCAGGCTTTCTGCCGCTGATGGCAGATCCTCCTTGTCAAGGAACTCATAGCTTTTTTCCACGAAATCCACGTACGATTGCGCTGCCAGATGCTGGAAGGCACAGGCCAGGCATAAGCCGAGGGATAAGAGTAATGTTCGCATATTCATCATTTATTTTTCTGGACGCGAATCTAATCAATAAATAATTCAGCGACGGGGAATAAAAAAACTTTATATCTTTAGCACATTTTGTAAGGAATCTTGTTATATGTATGATTGAAGTGCCGATCGGGCGGTTATACCCGTATGTTTTGTTTAATGAAAAAATAGAGTAAAAATTAAGAATTATGATGTTATTGCAAGTTTTGGAAGTGAGCGAAAGGTTGGAAGGTGTCTTGAAGTCATTGATTGAGCACTCGGCCGAATTGGGTTTCGCGATCATCAAGGCGGTGATCGTGTTTGTCGTTGGTCGTATGTTTATTAACCTTTTGAATAAGTTAGTCAAGAACATATTGATCAAAAGAAATTTCGACCCGTCGGTCAAGAGTTTCGTGAGCAGCCTGGTGAACGTGACATTGACCATCCTGTTGATCATTTCGATCGTGGGCGCGCTTGGTGTACAGACCACCTCATTTGCCGCGTTGTTGGCCTCAGCCGGTGTTGCTGTCGGTATGGCATTGAGCGGTAACCTGTCGAATTTCGCGGGCGGCTTGATCGTCTTGTTGTTTAAGCCCTATAAAGTGGGTGATTTTATCGACTATCAGGGACAGTCGGGTACGGTTCGTGAGATCCAGATGTTCCATACCATCTTGAAGACGACCGACAATAAGGTGATTTATATCCCGAATGGTTCGCTCAGCAGCGGCGTGATTGTCAACTATAGTAATCAGCAAACCCGCCGTATCGATTGGGTATTTGGTGTGGATTATGGTACCGATTACGACCATGTAAAACAGGTGCTCGAGACGATTCTGGCGAAAGAGACACGGATCCTGCAAGAGCCTGATAAACCTTTTATCGCTCTTACGGCTTTGGCGGACAGTAGCGTCAATATCCTGGTACGCGTATGGGTGAAGAGCGAGGATTATTGGTCGGTCTATTTCGATATGAATAAGACGGTCTATGAGGTATTCAATAAGGAGGGTATCAACTTCCCGTTCCCGCAGTTGACCGTGCATCAGGCATAGGCTTTGCCTGTCTTGTGGAATATTGGTTGCCCCCATGGAAAGGTTCGCCTCCATGGGGGCATCTTTATTTTTGCCTATAAATGAAAAGCCATCCTATTCTCTCGAACAAGATGGCTATAACTATTAAAAATGTAAACAGTGTATTTATATAGTAATATCATGAAACTATAATGTTTTAAAGAGAACCGTTCCACCTTCACAGGCAAAACGGCTGAAATCTAATCTACTCAATAATATGATTATATGATTGAAGTCTAAAAACAACCTTATTCATTTTTTTACCCTAAAACAATCTTTTTTGTCGCTTAAAGACAATTTACTCAAAAACACATTACTTACATCATGAATCGCTAATGTAATGGGCAACTAACGTGCCAAAATGGGGATAAAACATGAGCCCTTGTGTATTGATATGTTGTGTTTTATGTATTTCTGGCTAATTTGTGGAATGTGGAAAAGTGTGGAATGTTGTGGAATATGTGTGGATTATTTCCACACACGATGACCACACTCATGGTCTCGCCGTTTGACTCGACCGTACGTGATGGTATATACGTACGTATGTGAAGGCCGCCACGAACGTATCTGTTAGCCGATGCCACCTATTGTATCGATTGATACGAAAGTATGTGTAATGGAAGAGGCGTGATCAATTTTCGGTTGGCTAAAAAAGAAAAGACCTCGATAACTGTTTCAGTTATCAAGGTCTCTCATCAGAGCGGAAGACGGGACTCAAACCCGCGACCCTCAGCTTGGAAGGCTAATGCT
>USAD01000081.1 GCA_900552415.1 uncultured Parabacteroides sp. | reverse complement strand
GCCGCCTCATACAACTGGGTCGGATGACTCGGAGCCGAAAAAACAGGTTCGGCGCCCCTTTTCCAAGCATGCAGATTCTCGATAAACCGAAATCCCCACGGCAAATCCGTCGCATGTCCATAAATCTCATGATTCATCAGGTTTCCCAAACGGATCATCGCGGCGACAAGGCCAGTCGGTACCACCAACTTATCAAAGGTCCAAAGCATACTTTTATGACTGACCTTCCTGGAATAAAAGTAGATGGCAACAATGATACCCAAGGTTCCACCATGGCTGGCCAACCCACCCTCCCAAATCTTCAAGATCTCAACAGGGTTCGCCAAATAATAGTCGGGCGCATAAAACAGACAATGCCCCAAACGAGCGCCAATCACTGTTCCGAGCATCGTATAAATCAACAACGAATCGATCCATGCCTGAGGGAGCCGCTCCCGCCTCCACATTCGCTCAACGATCATATAACCGATGGCAAAACCCACGGCAAAGGCCAGTCCATACCAACGGATCTCCCGCGAGCCGATCGTGAAAATGGCCGGATCGGCCGTCCATGTAATAAAATCAAGCATCTTTACAAAAAAGCATAACGGGGGAACAGACTGCGTTCCCCCTTATTATTAAACTTTCAAGAGTTATACCAAACGACGGATCAAGCTCTCGCGATCGCCATACAACATGTCGATAACCGGCAACTCAATCATCGTATAGGCGCCCGGTTGCTGCTTCATGCTGGCACGTGCGACCGAAACCAAAATTTGAGCGGTCAATGCCGGGTTGTTGATCTTCATGTCAAACTCGATCAACTGGTTCTGAGTCTTACCCGATACACCCTTACGAACAAGGTTTACGCCATGTCCCATATCGAGGAGGTTATCTACGCTCTCAACCTGCATCACGTGCGTCTCATCATGAGCGAAATAATCGTCAGCCTTAATAGCCGCAGCGACCTCCTTGAAATCATAGCCATCCTTCACCTCGATATAAACCATCCGGCGGTGAACACCTGTACCCAAAGGAATTGTCATGCTCAACGCGGCCTTTACACCTTCAATCGCCTTAACAGCGACCGTGTGCCCCATACTCATGCCCGGGCCAAAGTTAGTATAGGTAATTCCCTTCGGGACCATTGCCTCAAGCAAGGCACGAACAACCGAGTCACTTCCCGGATCCCAGCCCGCAGAGATCACGGCTACCTTACCATGAGCCTTAGCGACCTCATCCAAAGAGCGACGCAAGTCGGCGATACCGCCATGAATATCGAAACTATCTACCGTATTGATCCCCATCGCCAAGATCTCTTTAGCAAACGATTCCACCTTGCGGGTCGGAGTTGCCAACACGGCTACATCTACATTTTCCAAATTCTTGACACTATCCGTCACCTTGTATGGCTTCAGCTCGTTAGGCACATCATTCGGATTCCGACGAACTACTCCAGCGACCTCAAAATCGGGTGCTGCCTCCAAAGCTTCCAACACATACTTTCCAATATTGCCATATCCAACGATGGCAGCTCTAATCTTTCTCATTTCTCAATAATAAATTAAGTTTCGATCCAGAAATCAGAATTTCATTTATATAATGAATCAACGGCAAAGATAGTCAATAATTTGGCTCCTTAAAACATCAAAAGCACCTCCTTCGTCCTAAAAAGTGTCAAGCCGTCACTTATCACTACCGAAACAGGCGTCGAACGCATGGGCTGAGGGCTGGAAATCGATCCGCTTAACCAATTCGCACGACTCACGTGCCCCATGTTCACGATCCATCGCGCTATCTTCCCATTCCACGGAAAGCGGGCCTTGGTAACCAATAGCGTTCAATGCCCGGATAATTTCCTCAAAATTAATTCGTCCACGTCCAAGACTCCTGAAATTCCAATAACGACGAGGATCACCAAATGTCACATGGCCACCAAAAACACCTACACGTGTTGGTTTATCACTCCAATAAACATCTTTCATGTGAACATGGAAAATCCGCTCAGGGAACTGATAGATGAAATCGACATAATCAACTCCTTGATATCCGAGATGGCTTGGATCATAATTGAAGCCAAAGGCAGGATGATAATCAATTGCCTCCAACGCACGTTGGGCCGAACAGGTATCAAATGCAATCTCCGTCGGATGTACCTCTAACGCGAAACGAACGCCCAATTTTTGATACTCATCCAGAATCGGCTTGAAACGGTCGGCAAATTCACGATAACCATTCTCAATCATCCGATCCGTCACAGGCGGGAACGAGTAAAGGTAAGCCCAGATCGGACTACCCGTAAAACCGACTACCGTATTGATACCTAAAGCCTTTGCGGCATGAGCAGCCCGTACGAGATGTTCTGCCGCACGGATATGGATCCCTTCCGGATCGCCCTCTCCCCAAATATAGTCCGGCAAAATCATCTTATGCCTCTCATCTATCTTATCGCAAACCGCCTGCCCGATCAAATGAGAAGAGACCGTAAATAGCCTCATACCATACTGATCAAGCAAGGACTTTATTCCCTGATAATACTCCGGGTCCTCACGACGCACATCCAAATGATCGGGAAGCCCTAATTCCACACCGTCATAGCCAAACGCTTTTGCCTTCTGGCAGACTGTCTCTAACGACAAGTCACCCCATTGCAGGGTATATAATGTTACAGGACGAGACATGACTTATGAGTTTATTTATTTCTATATTATTGAGTTTACTATGTTATACATTTTGAATCAATCCTCGATCCGGATCCATTTTTGATCCGTATCGTTGGTCGATACGATCGCGTCAATAAAACGCATACCACGCACACCCTCATCCACTGACGGAAAATCAAGATCAACCTCAGCGGGCATCTCACCTATCGCAATCGCTTGTAATGCCGAAGCGAAATGACAGTAGAGATTAGCGAAAGCCTCCAAATAACCTTCCGGATGTCCCGCAGGCGTCCGACTATTCACTGCCGCAGCGGAAGAGACATAACCATTGGATGTCCTCAACAATTGTGTCGGAGCATCAGGCCATCTCATGATCAACGTATTGGGTTCTTCCTGTGCCCACTCCAACGATCCCTTCTCTCCATAAACACGAATCCGAAGACTGTTCTCGTGGCCGATAGCGATCTGACTGGCCATCAGAACTCCTTTTGCTCCACCCTCATAGCGTACCAAAGCAGCCCCATCATCATCGAGCAACCGTCCTGGCACAAAGGTCGCCAACTCACCACAAAGTTCAGTGGCTTTCAAGCCAGTAATGAACTCAGCCAGGTTAAAAGCGTGCGTACCAATATCCCCCATACAACCGGCCTTACCCGAACGACTCGGGTCTACACGCCAAGCCGCCTGCTTGTTCGTTGCTGAGCAATCCTCATACAACCATCCTTGCGGATATTCTACATAAATACGGCGAATTTTACCCAATTCACCACGACGTACACGTTCTCGTGCCTCACGCACCATCGGATAAGCGGTATACGTATGAGTCAACATAAACAATAGACCGGTAGACCGTACTTTATCACGCAACTGGATCGCCTCATCCAAAGTAAAGGTCATCGGCTTATCGAGCACAACATGGAATCCGTGTTCCAAAGCCATCATAGCCGGACCAAAATGCACATTATTAGGTGTTACGATCGAGACAAAATCCATACGTTCACCCTCAGGAAGCGACGCCTCACGCTCAATCATCTCCTGGTAAGAGGCATAGATTCTATTATCGGGCAGGAACAGAGATCGACCCGATTTTAACGAAACCTCCGGACGTGAGCTGAAGCAACCGCAAACCAGCTCTATTTGACCATCCAGATTAGCGGCAATCCGGTGAACGGCTCCAATAAAAGAACCTTCTCCACCACCAATCATGCCCATTCTAATTTTTCGTTTCATGGCTAATATCATTGCTTTAAGGTTAATAAACTACCAAATATCCACAAATATAAACAATATCTTCCGACAGGACAACAGATTCGAAGAAAGCCCTCTATTTTCCGCCAGCGGGAAGATGCTCAAGCCAATATTTCGCCATCGTCATACGTAAATGCAAAGTCGTACCTGGACGCTCAAATATGCCATGACTCCGCATCGGATAGCTCATCAAACTGAACATCTTACCATTCTTCACAAGCTCATTGATCAGCATCTCACAATTCTGATAATGAACATTATCATCACCTGTTCCATGAATCAGAAGCAAATTCCCTTTCAATCCAGAAACATAACTGATAGGTGACCCCTTTCGATAGCCGTCAGGATTCTCCTGTGGCGTATTCATATAACGCTCCTGATAAATGGTATCATAAGTTCTTTGATCCGCAACAAACGCAACCGCTATTCCTGTATGGAACACGTCCGGATAACGGAACATTGAGTTAAGAGTCTGGCTTCCGCCTCCACTCCAACCTGTGATTCCAATACGTTCAGAATCAATAAACGAATACCGACGAGCCATATCTTGAATGCCACGAGCCTGATCTTCAGAAGCGAATGTACCGACCTCACCATAAATACATTTCCGCCACTCTCTTCCACGGGGCGCATTGGCTCCCCGATTGTCTATACTAACAACAATATATCCCAGATTCGCCAAATATTGGTTCCACAAATCACCACCGCCCCATACATCCTGAACAGTCGAGCTAGCCGGCTCACCATAAACCTCAACGATTACCGGATACTTTTTCGTCGAATCAAAATTAACTGGTTTAATCATCCAGGCGTCCAGTTCCAAGTCACCGGAAGTCACCTTTACAAATTCTTTAGGATTTAAACCCAAAGAGGCATATCGCTCACGAGCCTCATGGTTGTCCTCCAGGATACGAACCGATTGATGTTTCGGGAAAGAGACCATATCAATCACAGATGGTGTTCTTGCGTTACTAAAGGTATGAACCGCCCATTTTCCCGTAGGCGACATATCATAACGATGCTGTCCAACTTGATCTGCCGGACTAAGTCGCTCAACTGTCCCATCTCCAAACAATTTGGCACGATAAAGATAACGTTGTGTGTAATTTTCAGGTGAAGCGATAAAATAGGCCCAGCCTTTCTGAAGATCGGTTCCTACTGGCGAGATATAATCAAATTCACCTTTCGTAATTGCCTCGATTTTCTTGCCATCACGACTTACCCGATAAAGGTGACGCCAACCGTCACGCTCACTTTCCCATGTGAACCACGAATTATTCTTCAACCATTGGACATGATCGTTCGTATCCAACCAAGCGGCATCAGTATCCGTAAAAATATTCCGGGGAGTTGAATCTCCAATCCGGGCAATCCAAACCTTATTCGTATTTTGCTGACGGTTCATCTGCTGAATAAACAACTCATTACTTTCCGGAATGAAATCCATTCTTGGAATATAATTGTTACGAGGATCACCTGGAATCGAGATCCAAGTAGTCGTACCTCCAGAAGCGGAAACATATCCCACCTTAACCGCCGAGTTAGTACTTCCGGCCTTCGGATAAGGGAAATGCATAATAGTCGGATAAATTGAATCTACATTATTAATAATGTCAAACACACCCGTGCCTCTCGTATCACTTTGCCAATAGGCAATAAACTGACCATCCGGACTCCAACGGAAACCATCCCGACAAGAAAATTCCTCCTCATAGACCCAATCAAACGTTCCATTCACGATATATTGGTTTCCATCTGTCGTTAAAGGAATCCTCTTTCCAGAGGCAATCTCCTCGACATAAATATTGTTACCGGACACATAAGCGACCCGGTTTCCATCAGGAGAAAACTTAGCGAACATTAAAGAGGACTCGGGCAATCCTTTGCCTAATTGCCTAAACTCTCCATTAGCAAGGCTCAAGACCCAATAATCACCTCTTGTATCGTAACGCCAGACACGCCGAGTATTAGCATAAACTAAAACCTTCTCATTATCCGCACTCCAATAAAGACTGCGAACCGAGATTGGTTTACCAGTCTCCTTATCCATCAGCATTGAAGCGGGAATAATCACCTCACGCTTATTATCCTTCGCTTGATAAGCGACCACATCCATACCACCTGTCTTCTCATTGGGCTCTAAACGGCTGTAACGCTCACCATCCTTCAACCAACTCATGGCTCCAAAGCCTTTTGTTCGTATCAAATTGCCCGAAACGACATCTTCCAAATTTAAATGGCTTCCATTTTTCATGGTAGTATTTTCGGCAAAAGGATCACCGTCAAGCTCTGTCCGATTCTCCCACGGCATAATCTGCCCCCAAGTAAAGTTTCCGGTCAGGCAAAAACAAACGACCGGCAGTATAAGTTTTTTCAAATTCATGGATAATAGCATTTATTTAAGTTTTTCGGACAAATATATTGTTTTTTCATCTATTACTGCCAAACAAATTAAAAATTTCCCCATGACCGATTTTCAACCGAAAAACCATTCATCTTCCATAAAAACAATCTAACATGAGAAAATAATCATGAAAAAGTTTGGGAAATAGATTCGACATATTACCTTTGGGACATATTACTAATTCAATAAAATCTCAACTATGAAAAAGTATGTATTAGGTGGCCTTATTGGCCTTTACGCGCTTACTGGCTGCGCTAAGTTGGAGAATGAATCTTTCCAAAATGACAAATCCGGTTTTCCTGTCAAGTACACTATCAGTATGAGTAAGGAAATATTACCTTTTATTGAGACCAAGGCGGCCCCACCTTTAAACATCCAAGAGCCGATCGAAACACGTAACAACGGAAACGACTTGTATAACCGAATCGATTATTTGGTTTTTCTTGCGGATGAGGATAATCAACTACTCAAACAAATCACTTACCAAACAGATGATTTGGATTTTGGAATAGTGTATGATACGTTACCCGCTGGTAATTACAACCTCTGCTTTATCGCTCATTCCTCAAAGGACATGACTATAGAAGGCCAAATCGCCCAATTCCAGGATATTTCAGACACATTCCATCATTACAAGACTCTAACTGTCAGCCCAGGCAACGAAATCACGGAAGAGATCACCCTGCAAAGAGTCGTGGGCAAGATCGAGTTTCAAGCGACAGATCCTGTTCCTGCCGATGGCAAGAATTTCAAGATGACCATCACGTCGCCCGCGGACAAGCTGGACCTGACAACCGGTTATGGCCTTACAGATGATTATCCACTCATCTACGATCATACCTTCACCTCCGAAGAACGGGGCACTACTGAGACAACACATGGTTTCCTGACCTTTATTACCAACCCAGGATCTATGCTTACCGCACATCTGATCTCTTATGATCAACAAGGGGAAATTCTTCGAGAACGACTGGTAGAAGAGATATCGCCCATAGCCAATCGTATTACCCGATATAAAGGAACTCTTTATACTCCCCAAAACTCCGACGAGACATTCAACATCCAAATTTGGAACAACGGACTTTGGGAAAAGGTAGATGAACAACCGTTACCCGAATAACAAAAAATAGGGCGGCATACAGTCTTGTTCAACCGTATGCCGCCCTTTACATTAAGTCAACTTAATTACTCTATTTTGAAAATCGCACTAAATCCAGTAATATTGAAAATTTCCTGAATTTCTGGTTTCAAGCCGGTAAGACGTAAAGAACCTTTCTTAGCGATCACCGTTTTTTGAGCCATCAAAAAAAGTCTCAAACCAGAACTACTTATATATTCCAAACCCGAACAATCAATCTGAAAAGATTTCTCATCACTGTTCAAGATCGGAACAATCGCCTTCTCAAACTCAGGACTACTATTGGTATCCAATCGGCCTTTAACGGCAATCACCGTCTCCTCATTTACCTTCTTTACACTGATCTCCATATTTATACAATTTTAATATTATCTACTTCCCCGAAAAACATTTAGACATCAAAAGGATATTTCTTCCCTCTTCTCGAGAATAAGAAACCTCATCCATAATATTCTTGATCAAGAAAATCCCTAATCCACCGATCGGCCTTTCCTCTGCTGACAACGTGATGTCTGGATCCAATTGGGCTGTAGGATCAAAAGGTTTACCATGATCTTCCACACGGATTATCAAATCCGCGCCATTAAATCTCAGAGAAATGATAACCGCATCCTCTATCAGTTGGTTCTTATCATACGCATAAAAGATGATATTCGAAACAGCCTCCTCCAACACAAGGCAAAGGTTTATCATGAAAGAAGCGGGCAAACCTAAATCAACGGCACATTCTTCCAAGAAACGATTCATCGTTTCCAATTCTTGAATATCATTTCTCAAGCGTACTCTTTTCTCCATAATACAGTGAATTTGGGCTTAAAGTTAATGCTTTTCCCTGATCCCCAGAGAAACCTGGCCCTATTTTTTGACAAAAGAGGCGGCTGAGGGGGTAAAAAAGGGGATCTGCCCGAAGGGTTGAGGGAGTTGACGGAGGGGCCTTAAATATTCCCCTAAACCCTTGCCTATATGAATTCTTTTGCGTACTTTCACGCCGTATTCTCGTAAGGATATGAAGCAGAAGAAGATAACATCTCACAAGCCAGGAGAGCGACACGACCGCCCGGTGGTGCCTGAGACCTGGTTTTACCCCCCCCTATTAACATTTATTAGTACACATAGGCTCCTGTATATCCTGCTCTGCCTCGTGGTGGCGGCGGGATTGTCCGTGGGACTGACCGCTTGCGGGGACGATGAGCCCCTGCGCGACACGCCTGTCGTGCCGACGCCCGAACCCGATCCGAAGCCGGAACCGGAGCCGACACCCGGCGATACCTCGCGGGTGAGGACGCTCGCCATCACGGCCGACTGGCGGGAGGCGCTGGACGAGAACACCATCCCCGCGGCCTACAGCCTTTGGATCGGGGCGGAGCGGCACACCGCCGACGCGCGTAATATATATAGGTATAGGGATTCCCTCTCCGCGGGGCCTTATGCCCTCGTCGCCTACAACGAGCCGGAGGGCATCACCATAACAGATTCTATAGCCTCGATCGACCGGACGGCGGAGGGGCTGCTGACCGCCCTGCCGGGCTACCTCTTCGCCGCGGACAGCACCGTGGCGGTGGCGGCGGGCGACACGGCACGGGTGACGCTGGCGATGCGCCGCTTGGTGGTCCCCATCACCTTGAGGCTGGACTTTAGTGAGCTGGCGCGGGTCGCTGAGGCGAACGCCACCCTGAGCGGGATGACCGCCGCCATCACCCTGCCGGACGGCCTGCCCGTAGACAGCGGCACGGTGGCGCTGGCCATCGATACCATCGCCGGGGGCAAGGGCCTCGTGATGCGCCTCGCGACCTTTGGCGCCAACCCCGACGGGGCGCAGCGGCTGGAGGTGTCCGTCACCCTGGCGGACGGGCGGACGCTCACTTTCCGCTCCGACCTGACGGGCCGGCTGGAGGGCCTGGAGCCGATCGCCCTGCGAAACACGCTCGACACGGCGAAACCCGATGAGCCGGACGAACCCGATGAGCCGGATGAGCCCGACGAACCGGACAACCCCGATACGCCCGCCCCCGAGCCGGAACCCGAACCCGAACCGGAGCCGGATCCCGATCCCGACCCTGATCCGGACGTGCCGGTGGGTAACATCGATGTCGAGGTTGGCGACTGGGTAGAAGGGGACGGCAACGACATCACGGGCGAGGCTAAACCAATCAATAACGAGAATCCATAATAAAAAGAACAGATATGAGACAGACAATAGGACTTATGGCGGCTTGCGCGGCGCTGCTGGCAAGCTGCACGAACGAGGTGGGCGAGGGCCTTGGCATCGATACCCCCATCCAAGTGACCGCCAGCGTGGAGGGCATCATGACTACCCGGGCGGAGAATACGAAGGACAACCTTGATAACTTCGGCCTCTACATCAAGGATAAGGATGATAGCTATACCAGTAACTACGGGGGCGAGAATATCGAGGTCTCCAAGCTGGAGGGCGAGAGCGTTTGGACACTTGCCAATGAGGTGCTCTACCAAGGCAGCGAGCAGACCTACTTCGCTTACGCGCCCTACGTAAAGGGGCATACGGGCGAGAGCCTGACCTTTACCGTAGACGCGAACCAAGCGACGAACGACCTGCAAGGTTCCGACCTGCTCTATGCCGCGGGGAATGTAGATGACCCTACCTTGGCTATCACCTTCAGCCACAAGCTGAGCAAGCTGACGGTGACACTCACCCCCGAGGGCTTCGGGACGGACG
>USAD01000080.1 GCA_900552415.1 uncultured Parabacteroides sp. | reverse complement strand
CCAGAATGCGCTTTCCATAGCGAATGTCATGAACAATTCCAGCTTGAAGCTTTCAAAATCACCATCAATATATTGATCGACAATCGCATTTGTCGTGTCGTAGATCGTATTCAAGACATCCATGCCGATACGCTCTCCCATCAAGGCGTGGCGACGCCGGGTGTAGATCACGTTACGTTGTGAGTTCATGACATCGTCGTACTCCAAAAGGCGTTTACGGATACCGAAGTTGTTCTCCTCAACCTTCTTCTGCGCACGTTCAACCGATTTGCTCAACATGCTGTGCTCGAGAACTTCGCCCTCTTTGAAGCCCAACTTATCCATTAAGTTGGCAATCTTCTCGGAAGCGAACAGACGCATCAAATCATCCTCGAGAGAGACGAAGAATACGGATGAACCCGGGTCTCCTTGACGACCGGCACGACCACGCAACTGACGGTCAACACGACGGCTCTCGTGGCGCTCCGTACCGATGATGGCCAAACCTCCAGCCGCTTTCACCTCGGGCGACAATTTGATATCGGTACCACGACCTGCCATGTTGGTAGCGATGGTTACCGTACTGCTCTGTCCTGCCAAGGCGACGATCTCCGCCTCCTTCTGGTGTAACTTCGCGTTCAATACATTATGTTTGATCTTACGCAAGGTCAACATACGGCTCAGCAACTCTGAGATCTCAACAGAGGTCGTACCAACCAATACCGGGCGTCCGGCTTCAGTCAGTTTTACGATCTCTTCGATAACCGCGGCGTATTTCTCACGTTTTGTCTTATAGATGCGGTCGTTCATATCGATACGGGCGATCGGCCGGTTCGTCGGGATAACGACAACATCCAGTTTATAGATGTCCCAGAACTCACCTGCCTCTGTCTCGGCCGTACCGGTCATACCGGACAGCTTGTGATACATACGGAAATAGTTCTGCAAGGTGATTGTTGCGAATGTCTGTGTCGCTGCCTCAACCTTGACACGCTCTTTTGCCTCGATCGCCTGATGCAAACCATCAGAGTAACGACGGCCATCCATGATACGACCCGTTTGCTCGTCGACGATCATGACCTTATTATCGATTACGACATATTCGTCGTCTTTCTCAAATAATGTATAAGCCTTCAATAATTGGTTGATCGTATGGACACGCTCGCTCTTTACGGAATAGTTGGCAAGCAGTTCGTCTTTCTTGGCTTGCTTTTCCGTTTCGTCTTTGATGTGCTCCAACTCTGAAAGCTGAGTCGTGATATCCGGTAAGACGAAGAATTCAGGATCATCAGATTTACCTGTCAACAGGTCGATACCCTTATCTGTCAGCTCTACGCTGTTGTTCTTCTCGTCGATCACGAAATACAGCTCATCAGTTGCCTCGTGCATGTGGCGCATGTTCTCAGACATGAAGTATTCTTCTGTCTTCAGCATTTGTGCCTTGATACCCGGCTCACTGAGATATTTGATGAGCGCCTTGTTACGAGGGTAACCCTTGAATGTCCGGTATAATTGGACGGTTCCTTCCTCTACGACCTTCGGATCGTCGCTAGACATTTTTTTCTTGGCCTCGATCAATAATTTCGAGCAAAGATCTTTTTGCGCGTTGACAACGATCTCGACGTTCGGGCGGAATTGCTCGAACAGTTGCTCCTCTCCACGAGGAATCGGACCAGAAATGATCAACGGTGTACGGGCATCATCGATCAAGACAGAGTCCACCTCATCGACGATGGCGTAATTATGTTTACGTTGTACCAGGTCTTTCGGGCTGATGGCCATGTTGTCGCGCAGATAGTCGAAACCAAACTCGTTGTTGGTACCGAATGTGATATCGGCGTTATAAGCACGGCGACGTGCGTCAGAGTTTGGCTGGTGCTTGTCGATACAATCGACTGACAATCCATGGAACATGTAAAGCGGGCCCATCCACTCGGAGTCACGTTTAGAAAGGTAGTCGTTGACTGTTACGACGTGTACACCATTACGGGTCAAGGCGTTCAGGAATACCGGCAAAGTTGCCACCAATGTTTTACCTTCACCAGTCGCCATCTCCGCGATCTTTCCTTTGTGAAGTACGACACCACCAAACAACTGGACATCGTAATGAACCATATCCCAAGTCATGTCATTACCTCCAGCTTTCCAGTGGTTCTGGTAGATTGCCTTGTCGTCCTCAATACGAACGAAGTCGAATTTTGTTGCGAGCTCGCGGTCAAAATCATTAGCCGTAACAACCACTTCCGGATTCTCAGCGAAGCGGCGGGCTGTGTCTTTCATAATGGCAAAAGCCTCGGGCAAGACCTCCTCGAGTACGATCTCCATCTTATCGGTGATCGCTTTCTCGATTTTATCAACCTCGGTCCAAATCGCCTCACGCTCCTCGAGTTCTTTGTCCTCGATACCCTCGCGTAATTCAGCTACACGAGCTTTTTCGCTCGCTACGTAGTCTTGGATACGTTGTTTAATCTCGTCTGTCTTCGCTCTCAATTCATCGTTGGATAAAGCCTTGATCGACGGATAAACAGCCTTAACCTTGTCTACATAAGGTGTGATCTCTCTAAGGTCGCGTTGTGATTTGTTGCCGAACAGCTTCGTCAAAAACTCATTAAATCCCATGATATATTCTTTGTTTTTTTATCTTATACATTAATAATAAATTTCATTTCCCGTTTGTGGTGATCTCCCTTAATGGAAGTTCACGGGAAGCGTTGGGTGGCCTGATTCTCAAAACGTGCGTTACCGTGGGGGCGATCTCCGTCGCTTTTACCTCACGGTAGATGTGTTGGGGTTTCAGACCGTTACCCATGAATATCAATGGGGTTATAACTGCGTTATTACGTACGATCTTTACTTTTTCTTTGGGGGCGTCGAAATTTACTTTCCACCCCGGTTGTAATTGAATGATCAGGTCGCCTCGTCCTAAATGATGTGTTCCTTTACGGAAAGGCGCTGATCCCTCGTTCCAATCCCCAGTGAGCAGGCTCTTGTCAGTAATTACCTGTTGTACGCCACTAAATTCTTGCACGAATTCGGCGGCTTTGTCTTGTATGGTCCTCAAATCGATCTTGGCATCCTCGATTGCCTTGCGATTGAGGTAAATTTGGTTGTTATAATATCCTTTGACCCAATTGGATTGCTGGCCATAGATGGCCATCAGGTACATATTCAGGAGCGCCAGGCATTGTTTCGGGTGAAACTCACCGCTGTTGACCATAAGGCCATCAGGATAGGACTCCTCACTTTTATAATATCCGGATCCGGTGAATACGACCAGCGTATTGTTTAAGCCCACTTTCTGGTCAATCTTGTCGAGCAGTTGCTCGATATCACGGTCTAACTGATAATAGACATCCTGGATCTCACGTGTGTATTCTTTGCTCATGTTTCCCCGATAATTCCCGGCATAATAGGTTACGGAAAGCATATCGGGACAACTGCGTGTACCGAAGCCGCCATATTCCAGGAATTGCATCGCCAATCGGTTGATCTCCTTATTAATGAATGGCGAGGTTTTGAAATTGGGGTAACAATCGACAGTCCCTTCCGTAAAGGTATATTTGAAGGGAAGGTCATCGAGCACGTATGGGAACGCATTATATTTCTCCAAAGGCAGGGCAGGAGTCCAGGTCATTTGGGCAATCCGGGACGCCAGCGACTCAGGACCGTTGTTGTACCGATCCACATACCAGGGAACACCTTTATAATAGGTGGTTGTCGCCCATTTGCCATTGGTGTTATCCATCCAGAATGCGCCGTTTGCCGCATGTCCGGCGGAAAGGATCGCTCCTTCGGCGTTTGGTGCGATCGCATAGACATCGCTTCGTCCTTGTGAGGCGATTTTCAGTTCATCACCGATGGTTGAGCTGTAGAGTTTCTTTGGAGAATAGTTCTCACGGGTATAGTTACCCAAAAACTCCGGGTCATTTAAGATGGAGCGTTGTTTCTCGAAATCAAAATTATAGGTGTAATTGCCCGTGATGCCGTGGTAACTCGGGTTGCTGCCTGTGAACAAAGTAGCGAAGGCGCTTGCCTCATCCAGGTTCGAGAACTCAAAGCGGATATTATTATAGACCACGCCCTCGTTCATGAGCCGTTTGAAGCCCCGTTCTCCAAAGGTATTATAGAAATACTCGATATAGTCGCCCCTGAGCTGGTCAACCGTGATGCACACGACCAGTTTAGGCGCATGTTGTTGCGCCTCGAGGTTTGTCACCACGAGGATAGCCATCAACGACGATATCAGTTTCCTCATTTTCTTATCCATAATCTTCTGTAAATGCCCCAACCCGAGCGTATCCAAAGCGTGGCTACGAGCGGGATAAAGGCCGTGTTCAGATGCTGTGGGATTAAAATCCAACCGGCCAGCATCAGCGAAAGCGCCGCAAAGTTAATAAAATGATAATAATAAACGACTCTATCGGCCTTTTTTACGCAAAACAAAATCGCGGCGACGAGATGAAGCGGGTGTAAAGCGATGATCATCCAGTTCGGATTGGTACATGGATGCTCGGAAATAAAGCTTAAGAAAAAGAGAAGGCAACCGGCTAAACCTGCGATGAGAAACAAAATGGTGTCCAATATTCGGAAATAGCGTTTTCTCTTGATCTCCAGTATGGTTGATAAGATGATCGCGGCGAACAGGATCGTGAAACAGAGGTTGGGTGTCAGATAATCCCATAGATCTTTTTCCAATTCTTCGGCGTCGAGCGCTTCGATCACCTTTGTGTTGGCAACGGCTATTTCCATCCGGAGACTCAATTGTCGCGTTGGTGAAGGCTTGTTAGAGGTTTTCCGGCAAGAAAAGCATCTCGTGAGGTGTGGCGATCCGGTCTGTCGGACTGCCTAATGCCAAGTCGCATCCAAATGTGAGCCATGGATGTTGACGAGTACAATAGTTAATCATATCCCGGAAAGTCTGTGGTGCGGGCGCATAATGATAATTAATGGTTCCGTCCACATTCTTTTCTGTCAGGACAGCTGGACGTGTCGCGCAATTATCAAAGAAAAAGTTATAGCGATAGATCCGGTTCTCTGGGCGATAGTTCTCGATCAACGCTTCCCAAATCCTCTGTTTTTCCGATTGGGTCAGGTTGAGTATCTGTTCGGTGACGTCGCTGCCCCGCATCTGATATTCGATAATGTAATCCTGGTAGTTCGCTACGCCAAGTTGGTAATCGGTTTCTCCTTTGGTGAAGCGGTATATGAAGTTGGGCTTAATGAAGGAAAAGATACCATAATTAAAAATGTCGTCGATTTTCAAGATCGGGTCCTTGATGCGCAGGGCGGCATGACCATAGACGGTGAAAACCTCCGCCTCATAGGGCGCGCTGGTCATCAAACTGATCTCAGCCTTGTCACTCAAAGGTTTTTGTCCGTGAGCGGCAAGGCCGAGACTGATGATGACCAATAGCAAAAGAAATTTCCTCATATCCTGTTTTTATAATGTAAGTTCTGAAAAACAGGGTAAAGGTAGTAAAATTAATTGGACTGCCCGATCTGGATGGGGACGATGGGCTGTTCTTTTACCTGATCAAGAGGAACCGCTTGATAAGTGATCTTATTGAAATCAATCTGTTTCAGATCAATACTGCGGATGGCACTGTCGTGCATGGTCCGGTAATAGATCATCTTGTTTTTCATATCCGTGGCCGAGGTCCATTGGGTCGCGCTTGGAATATCGGCTGGAATTTGGCCTGCCGCAAACTCGATACCGATTGGGATATCGAAGTTATTCAAGATCTGGAACGCTTGACGAACGGTCTTTTCTGCGGAATCGGCTTGTGGGGCGGTCGCCTGATAGAAAGCGGCACGGACAAAACGAGAGGGCGGTGTCACGTCGCCCGGGATGCCCAGAAAACCACTACCGGCTCCGAATGAGGCCAAGTTGATAGCGCCTAACTTCTTAGGTTCGGCCGAGCCGGGGAAGAGGTTGACGTAATTATTCAGATTGGTCATCTGCCATTCGAAACCCGGAGAGTTCGTTAAGACACCCAGCTCGTTCTCGAAGAATTGCGCCTTGCCATCCACGATTTCGAGCACGATCTGACGCCCTGAAAGATCGGAGAAGCGCCAATGGACGGTTGATGCTCGAGGGTCGATCCGGATGACATGGATGGAAGCGACCGCCTCCTTGACCTCATCGACGGTCTTGCATTTCCCAAGGATCCAGGAAACCAATTGTAAGTCGGCTATGCTACTGGCTTTTTGGGCTGGATCGTAATCCTCATATTGGCCATAGTTCGGGAAATAGAAAAGTCCCGCTGAGAGCCCGGCCTCATTCAGCCCCTCGGCAATGAACTCTTTCTGTTCGACCGCCAGACCGACGTAGCCATATTGGGCGGTGAAACGCATCCCGTCCGTGCCTCCGGGCACATACGATTGTTGCGTGTATCCTCTCGGGACGATGACATATTGACTGTTCAGGTCGCTGCCGCCCCATTCAATGGTCCTGGCAAGGATCTTGGTGTTATCTGTGGTGGATAACGTAATGCCTGTGCAGGCATTGACCTCTTTGTATGGCGACGCCAAGGCAAAGGCCGCCAAAAGTAATGATGCGAGTTTATGTCTCATGTCTTATAAATAAAGAAATCATTAGTGATTCTCATTTATAAAACAAATCCTGGCGCCGTTTGTTCAGAACAGGCTGATTAATAATGCGAGATTCAGGATTGTTACCAAACTGCCAAGCGCGATCAGGAGGATCGTCGTCGGGCGGCTGTTAGCGAATTTTCCCATCACTTTCTTACTGGAGGTCAGGTAAACCTGGGTGAATATGGTGATGGGCAATTGTACGCTCAGGAACATTTGCGAGAGAATCAGGCCTCGGAACGGATCATCTACAATAAAGATGATGAGTAATGCGGGCAGGAACGATAACAGAACACCCAGTTTTGAGTGCAAGTCTTTATGATTGTATGCCTCGCCATAGAATCCCGCGAAGATGGAGGCTCCCGCGATGCCGGAGGTGATGGTAGATGAGATACCGGCCATAAGCAGCGCTACGGCAAAGATGATTCCGGCGTTGTTGCCAACGAGCGGTACAAGCAACTGTTGCGCCTGGTCGAGCTCTTCGACTTGCGTGCCGTTGGCGAAGAAGGTGGAAGCCGCCAGCAGGATCATGGCGGAATTGATGGCCCAGCCGATGCCCATCGACAACAGCGTGTCGTAGAACTCATATTTCAGTTGCCGCTTGATTACCTTTTCCTCCTCGAGGTTCCATTCACGGCTCTGGATCACCTCCGAGTGAAGGAACAGGTTGTGAGGCATCACCACGGCACCCAGTACGCTCATGATAATCAACATGGAATTATCGGGGAACGAGGGTTTCACCCAGCCTTCGATGGCTTTTGTCCAATGGATATCCACTAATGCCAGTTCATAAAGGAACGAGAGTCCGATAATGGAGACAAACATGATGATCCACCGCTCGATCTTGCTGTAGGTGTTGCTCAGCAGCATGATGAGACAGGCGATTGTGACGATGACCGCCCCGATCTTGATCGGGATGGCGAACAACATGCGTAGCGCGATCGCTCCACCCAGGATCTCGGCTAGCGAGGTGGAAATGCTGGCCAGCATGGCGGAGGCCAAAATGGGGCGACTCAGCTGACGTGGCAGGTGTTTGTTGGTCGCTTCCGAGAGGCAAAGCCCGGTGACGATGCCCAGGTGAGCCACGTTATGTTGGATAATGATCAGCATGATGGATGAGAAGGTAACAACCCATAACAACGCGTAGCCGAACTCTGATCCTGCCGCCAGGTTGGTTGCCCAGTTGCCCGGGTCGATGAAGCCGACGGTTACCAATAGGCCTGGGCCAATATATTTTAACAGGTCTAATGCGCCCGAACTGGGGCGATGGTTGATCTTTAGCTTGTCCAGAAAACTCATATTTATTATGTTTATATTATTCTTAACTTATTCGCTTCTCCTTAAGGGAAGGTCAGGACGAAGGTCGTCAGTCCCGCTGTGGGATTGCTTCTCAGCTCAAGACTACCGCCCGAGAGGCGCATGATCTGCCGCGATATGGAGAGGCCAATACCGTTGCCGTCGTTCTTGGTCGTGAAGAAGGGAATGAAAATGTGTTCCGCCTCCTCGGGAGGAATTAACGGACCGTTGTTGGTGACCTCTATCGTGATCGCCTCTTTCTCGTCGCTCCTTGCTTTTAACAGGATAAGACCATTGATTTGTTCATCGCCAATCGCCTGGATCGCGTTTTTAAGCAAGTTTAAGATAACTTGCGAGATGAGGTTCTCGTCCGCATAGAGGATAAGATCATCCGGATCGACATCGACATGGATGTTCAAGTTCGGATTCTTGCTGTGATGTTCGGCAAGTCGGCTCAGGCGGTCGAGGAATGGATGGAGATCGATCAACTTGGGCTGTGGCGCCGGGATATGGGTGAATTGCCGGTAGGTTTCCACGAATGAGGTTAGGCTCTTGCCCGTGGCGCTGATCACTTCCAATCCCTCACGGATCTCCTGATTCATCTCGTTATGGAGGGAGAGGAGCGTATCACTTAATGAGGTGATTGGGGTGACAGAGTTCATGATCTCGTGTGTCAAGACGCGTGTCAGGCGGATCCAGGAGTCGATCTCCTTATCGTCGAGCTCGCTGTTGATGTCGTTGATGGCTACGATCCGGAGGTCTTTTTCCCGCAAGCGGATGGTTGAGGCACGGAGGGAAAGGTGCGTTGTTCCCCGTTCGGTGGTAAAAGAGACCTGACCTTTCTCGCCGGGCAGGATATTGACGAACGAGCGGGAGAGGTTGGGGCCGATCCGGTCCAGTTGCAGGATGTGCGTCAGGACCGTGATCCCCAACAGGCGCAGCGCCTCCCGGTTCTTTTGGTAGATGAAGCCTCGCTCGTCGATGACGATGATGCCCGTCTTTACGGAGTCAAGAATAAGCTCGTAATATTTCTCCTGCTGGATGGTTTCCGCCTTCGCCCTCGAGAGGATCTGGGCGATCTGGGTCAGGGTCTCGCTGACCAGCTGGTCGTCGGCCGAGCGGCCGGTCATGGGGTACTTGAAGGTGAAATCGTTGTTGTTGATCGCGTCGAGCATGAAGGCGACCTTGCGGCTGTTTTGCTTGTAGAGCGCCAGGAGCCGGGCGATGGCGATCGCGTCGCCAAGGAGGCAGGCGGCGAAGAAGAACCAATGCGTCCTGATGGCGCAGTAAGTGCCGGCCGCCGTGAGGACGAGCAGCATCAATATTTGGAAGTGCTGATTATATATCAGTCGGGTAAGCATGGTGACAATCTGTTTTATAATCCGAAACGTTTCATTTTGTTATAGAGTGTCTGCCGTGAGATACCCAGTTGGTTGGCGGCCAGCGAGAGATTACCGCTGAACTTGTCGATGGCGGCCTTGATCATCTGATATTCCATCTCCTCGAGCGTAGTCGCGTCAGGTGCGGCCGCTTTCGTGACAGGGGCTGCGTTTTGCGCCGCTGGCAAGTTGAGGCTTCTGCCATCGAGCATAGGGCCATCGGCTATGATCAACGCTTTCTCAATAGCGTGCTCCAATTCGCGGATATTACCCATCCACGGATACTCTCTCAGTTGTTTCTCTGCATCCGGACTGAGTGTCGGGACGGCCCGTTTATAGAGAGCGGCATATTTCTCCAGGAAAATGCGAGCGAGTGGAATGATGTCTTCCGGTCGTTCTCGCAAAGGTGGAATCTCCAGATGGATCGTATTGACACGATAGAGCAGGTCCTCACGGAAATGTCCCTCACGGACCATTTCCGGCAGGTCGCGATTGGTAGCGCAGATCAGCCGGATATCAATAGGAATAGGCGTGTTGTCGCCAACCCTGATGACGCTCCGTTGTTGCAGGACAGTCAGAAGTTTCGCCTGCAGGTGATAGGAGAGGTTCCCGATCTCATCAAGAAAGAGTGAGCCATGATTGGCAATCTCAAATTTGCCGGGCCGGTCTGCCTTGGCGTCGGTGAAAGCGCCCTTGACATGACCGAACAGCTCACTCTCGAATAAGGACTCGGTGATGGCACCCATATCGACAGTGACCAGCGGCGCTTTTCCCCGCTCGGAAAGGCGATGGATCTCTCGGGCCAACATCTCCTTACCGGTTCCATTCTCGCCAGTGATCAGGATGTTGGCGTCCGTGCGGGCAACCTTCTCGACAATTCCTCTCAGTTGGCGCATCGGGGCGCTCTCGCCCCAGTACATCGGCTTTGAGGTGTTGGGCGCTGTCCCATTTCCACGGGTTGATTGAGATTGTCCTGTCTTATAGGCTTTTT